>CAKRMO010000065.1 GCA_934364765.1 uncultured Bacteroidaceae bacterium
CTGCTTGACCGCGTAACGGTAAACCCCAAGGACATCACCGCAAAGGAAAACCTTGTTTGCAAATATGGCGGTTTTGCCAATTTTGAAGGGAAGCAGTTCCCCACCTTGATAAGCCTTGAAGCAAAAGGCGGGAAGCACGACATAAACATGACTATTGACTTGAGCCGCCTGTCGGACAACGCAAAATGGGAAACCCGCACAAAAGTGCCTTCAAGCTACAAGCAGCGTTCCATAGACGAAGTAATGAGAAAACTCTCCGCAATACAATGAGCTGCCGCCGCATAATTCTTTTCCTCGCCGTGTTGTGCATGGCGTTCCACGATGTCTGCGCACAGAGCAACAAGGAAATAAACAAGCTGAAGTCGCAGCGTGCCACATTGCAGAAAAAGATAACGCAGAACGAAGGGATGCTGAAATCCCTGAAAAAGGACGTGCGCTCGCAGTTGAGCAACCTGAAAGTCCTCAATGGACAGATAAGCACCCAGAAGAAGTATGTTGACGCTATCTCGGCCGATGTGAATGCGCTCGATGGCAGGATTTCCGTATTGAAAACCCAGCTCGACACTCTGAAGTCTGAATTGGAGCTTCGCAAAAAGCATTACCGCCGCGCCATGCTCTACCTATACCGCAACCGGAACACGCAAAACAAACTGATGTTCATATTCTCTGCCGACAACTTCACGCAGATGCTGCGCCGTTTGAGGTATGTAAGGGAATATGCCAGGTATCAGCGCGTGCAGGGGGAACTCGTGAAAAGGAAGCAAGACCAAGTTGACGCCAAACATACGGAAGTGGTGAAAGCGCGCGACCAAAAGAATGTATTGCTTAGCGAGGGCATCACAGAGCAAAGCAAGCTGGAGGGCCAGCACGCCGAACGCACAAAGATTGTTGACGGTTTGCAGAAAAAACAGCGTCAGGTGCAAAGTGCCATAAAGGCGGACAAGAAACGCTATTCCTCGCTTAACTCAAAAATAGACGCATTAATCCAGCAGCAAATCTTGGCGGAAAAGAAACGCCGCGAGGAGGCCCGGAAGCGCGAGCTGGAGCGGCAGAAGAAAATCGCCGAACAGAAAGCCCGCGAGGAGGCACGCCGCAAACAGTTGGCGGCACAAGGCGAAAAAGAAGGCAAAAGCAACAGGCAGGACGCGAAAAAAAGCGGGGAAGAAAAGTATGTCTCTGCACGCACTTCCAAACAAAGTGTGGAGGATATGAAGATTTTCAAAATGGAAGAGGCCGACCGCGCACTGTCAAACGATTTTGCCGCCAACAAGGGAAGGCTGCCGATGCCTATTTCGGGCGGGTATATGATTACGCAGCACTACGGAGTTCACAATGTTGACGGGCTTTCGGGCGTGCAGCTTGACAACAAGGGGATAAACATAACCGGCAGGGCGGGGGCGCAGGCACGCGCCATTTTCGACGGCGAGGTGTCGGCGGTGTTCTCGCTTGGCGGATACTCGAACGTTCTTGTGCGCCACGGAAGCTACATTTCCGTTTATTGTAACCTTTCTTCCGTTTCGGTGAGCAAAGGCCAGAAGGTGCGCACGAAACAGGCTTTGGGCGGTGTGGCGCGCGACGCATCGGGAAACTGCACACTGCATTTCCAGCTTCGCCGTGAGACCTCAAAACTCAACCCGGAGGCGTGGCTCGCAAGATAAAAGCATATAATATAATGTACGACATACAGCAGATAAGAAAAGATTTCCCGATACTGTCGCGCACGGTTTACGGCAAGCCGCTTGTGTATCTTGACAACAGCGCAACAACGCAAAAGCCGCGTGCGGTGGTTGATGCCATCGCAAACGAATATTATTCGGAAAACGCCAACGTGCATCGCGGGGTGCATTTCCTTTCGCAGCAGGCAACCGAACTTCATGAGGCCGCACGTGCAAAAGTCGCCGGTTTCCTTAACGCTTCATCGCCGGCAGAGATTGTCTTCACACGCGGGGCAACCGAAGGGCTGAACCTCGTGGCTTCGTCGTTTGGCGAGGCTTTCCTGAAAGAGGGCGATGAGGTTATAGTCTCGGCAATGGAGCATCATTCCAACATTGTGCCTTGGCAGCTGCTTGAAATGCGGAAGGGAATAAAGATAAAGGTAATTCCAATCACGGAGAATGGCGAGTTGCGCATGGACGAATACAAGAGAATGTTCAGCCCGCACACCAAAATAGTTTCCGTAACCCATGTGTCAAACGTTCTCGGAACGGTCAACCCTGCGAAGGAGATTACGGCAATCGCCCACGCGCAAAATGTGCCGGTGCTTATAGACGGGGCGCAGAGCGTGCCACATATAAAGGTGGATGTGCAGGATATTGGCTGCGACTTCTATGCTTTCAGCGGGCACAAGGTTTACGGGCCTACGGGCATCGGCGCGCTTTACGGCAAGGCGGAATGGCTTGAAAAGCTCCCGCCTTACCAGGGCGGTGGTGAGATGATAAAGAACGTGCATTTCGGGCACACGGAGTTTGAGGACGCTCCCCTGAAGTTCGAGGCAGGCACTCCCGATTATGTTGGAAGCCATTCTCTCGCCACGGCAATAGATTATGTGGAAAAGCTCGGCATAGACAACATCGCGGCGCACGAGCACGAGCTGCTGGCATACGCCACAGAACGTCTTGACGCCATTCCCGGGATGCGCATCTTTGGCAGGGCGCAACGCAAATCGGCTGTCCTTTCGTTTGTGGTGGGAAACATCCACCCGCTCGACCTCGGAACGCTTCTTGACAGGCTCGGCATAGCCATACGCACCGGCCATCACTGCGCCCAGCCGCTTGTGGAAAGTCTGGGCGTTCAGAGCGTGGCGCGTGCCTCGTTCGCGCTATACAACACAAAGGAGGAAGTTGACGCTCTCGCCGACGGCATTGAAAGGGTGATGAAAATGTTTTGAACAAAATAACCTGCGCACACCATCCTGCGCGGCAAAAAATATATGGAAATGCTTCTTACAACAACACCTGCCGTTGAAGGCAGACCGGTAAATACCTATTATGGGGTTGTAACCGGGGAAACGATAATTGGCGCAAACTTTGTGCGCGACTTTTTTGCGGGCATACGCGACATAGTGGGCGGACGCTCCAAAAGCTATGAGCGTGTGCTTCGCGAGGCTAAGGACACCGCGCTCTCCGAAATGGCGGAACAGGCGCGGCAGCTTGGCGCGAATGCCGTTGTGGGCATTGACATTGACTACGAGACTGTGGGTTCCAACGGAAGTATGCTTATGGTTTCGTGCAGCGGGACGGCGGTTTCCATCTGACGCATTAAGGGCTGCTTGATTATGCTTGCCGAAAGGTATCATGACGTGAAGTTTGAAGCCGGCTGCGATGAGGCGGGGCGGGGCTGTCTTGCGGGAAGCGTGTTTGCGGCGGCGGTGATATTCCCCGAAGGATACGCAAACGAGGAGATAAAAGACTCAAAAAAGCTCACGGCAAGGAAACGCTATGCCCTGCGCGAGGAAATACAGGAAAAAGCCTTGGCATGGGCGGTGGGCGAGGTTCTGCCCGAAGAGATAGACGGGATAAACATTCTCAACGCCTCCATCCTTGCCATGCACCGCGCCCTCGACAGGCTCAAGGTGCGCCCCGATGCTGTCATAGTTGACGGGAACCGCTTCAAGCCCTACGGCGGCATTCCTTGCGACACGGTGGTGAAGGGCGACGGCAAATTCCTGTCGATTGCGGCGGCGTCCATTCTCGCCAAGACCTATCGCGACGACTATATGGAGCGCATTGACAGGGAATATCCGCAATACTTGTGGCGCAAGAACAAAGGCTACCCCACCGCCGAACAGCGCGACGCCATACGAAAATACGGAATTACAAAGTACCACCGCCGCAGTTTCACGCAGTTGCCCGCCGATGAGCCGCAGCTGCCTTTCGATTTTGAAGAATAACCAAAGAAAATGAGCAACGACACTTTCGACATACGCACAGAGCAGACAGGCTCGCCGTCAGAGCGCGAATACGAGAACACCCTGCGCCCCCTGAGGTTTGACGACTTTTCGGGACAGAAAAAGGTTGTTGACAATTTGCGCGTTTTCGTGGAGGCGGCGCGGCGCAGGGGCGAATCGCTCGACCACACGCTGCTGCACGGCCCGCCGGGATTGGGAAAGACCACCCTTTCAAACATAATAGCCAACGAGCTTGGCGTGGGCTTCAAGCTCACTTCCGGTCCGGTGCTTGACAAACCGGGCGACCTTGCCGGGCTTCTCACGTCGCTCGAGCCAAACGATGTGCTTTTCATAGACGAAATCCACCGCCTTGCCCCTGTGGTGGAGGAGTATCTTTACTCTGCCATGGAGGACTTCCGCATTGACATAATGATAGACAAAGGTCCTTCGGCACGCAGTGTGCAGATAAACCTCAATCCGTTCACGCTGATAGGCGCGACCACCCGCAGCGGTTTGCTCACAGCCCCGTTGCGCGCCCGCTTTGGCATTAACCTGCACCTTGAATACTACGATGCCCCGGTGCTGTCGCAGATTGTTGTGCGCTCGTCCCACATTCTCAACGTGGAAATAGATGCCGATGCCGCCGGCGAGATAGCCTCGCGCAGCCGTGGCACGCCGCGTATTGCCAACGCCCTGCTGCGCCGCGTAAGGGACTTTGCCGAAGTGAAAGGCTCGGGGCGGATAAACCTTGAAATAGCGAAGGTGGCTCTCGAGGCCCTGAACATCGACCGCTACGGTCTTGACGAAATAGACAACAAGATACTCACAACAATCATCGACAAGTTCAAGGGCGGCCCTGTGGGCATTTCCACCATTGCAACCGCAATAGGCGAAGACCCCGGCACGGTGGAGGAGGTTTACGAGCCGTTCCTCATCAAGGAGGGCTTCATTGTGCGCACCCCGCGCGGCAGGGAGGTTACAGACCTTGCATACCGCCACCTGGGGCGTATGCCCAAACAAAATGACGGCGCACCCTCGCTTTTCGACTGACACATCAATTACATTGCATATTGCTTGAATTATGATAACATTTGCCTCCACCGAAGTGGAAATGCCCCCGCTTTCGCGCTTTGACTACCGCGAGTGGATTGGGCGTGTGGCAGCGGGCCATGGGCGCGTTGTCGGGGACGTGAACTATATGTTCTGCGACGACCCGACCATTCTCGACTACAACCGCAGGTTTCTCGGGCACGATTACTTCACAGACGTGATAACGTTCGATGACGACGAGGGGGAAACCATAAACGGCGACATAATAATAAGCCTTGACACGGTGAGGTCGAACTCCGTGCAGTTCGGCACTTCATACGAAGACGAGCTTGACCGCGTGATAATCCACGGCATACTCCACCTGTGCGGCATAAACGACAAAGGGCCGGGAGAGCGCGAGATAATGGAGGCGGCGGAAAACGCCGCGCTCGAATTGCGCAAATAGCTGGTTCACAAAGCAATGCCCAGCCAAGACATGTCTGTCATAATACTTTGTTTCCCAGACGCTTGCAATGGCGGAAAAAAGGTCTGATGTAGTTTTAATTATGTCTGATATAATTTTTCCTGTGTCAGACGCAGTTTATTCCATATCCTTTGGAATTTTCCGGGGTTCTTGCCCCGGACCTGCACAATATGTTTAATACAACCAACATAACCATAAAATGATTCATCTTTCAGAAATGCTTTTCCTTGGCGGCTTCATAGTGTTCATCGTCGCCATATTGGTGGTGGATATGCTCGTAATCGACCGCAAGGCGCACGCAGTGTCAATAAAGGAGGCCGGCACATGGACGGCGGTATGGATAACGCTGGCCCTTGCCTTTTCCGCCTTCCTGTGGTTTCACGGCGACATGGTTCACGGCATCCGCAACTTTGCCGACCTTCAGGCAGTGGCGGGAAAATACGCAGCCCACATATCCCTTGACCCGAATGATTTTGAGGGCAGTCTGCAGCAATACCGCCACTACATGACAATTTCCTACATTTCGGGATACCTCATAGAAAAGGCGTTGTCGGTTGACAACCTGTTTGTAATGATGATGATTTTCGCCTCGTTCGGCGTGGGCAAGGAGGAATACCAGCACGTGCTCAACTGGGGCATACTCGGCGCGATAGTCATGCGCTTTGTGTTCATATTTGCGGGGGCTGCCATTATCAGCCGCTTCGACTGGGTGTTATACCTGTTCGGGGCGTTTCTTGTTTACAGCGGCGTAAAAATGTTTCTCAGCCGCGACAAGGAAGAGAGCATTGACGTGGCCAAACACCCCCTCGTAAAGTTCCTTTCAAAACATTTCCGCGTTTACCCGTCGTTTGCAGGAGACAAGTTTTTCGTGAGGGCGCAAAAAACGGAGACTGGCTATGAAATTCCCGCCGGACAGCAAAAGCTGAAGAAAGGCTTGCTCTGCATAACCCCGCTGTTTGTTACGGTTTTGGTCATAGAGTTCAGCGACCTCATATTTGCGTTCGACAGCATTCCCGCCGTGTTCTCCGTGTCGCTCGACCCCTACGTGGTGTTCTTCTCAAACATCTTCGCAATTCTCGGACTGCGTGCCATGTTCTTCCTCCTCGCCGCCGTGGCAGACAAGTTCCGCTACCTGAAGACAGGCGTTTGCGTGCTGCTGCTGTTCATAGG
>CAKRMO010000066.1 GCA_934364765.1 uncultured Bacteroidaceae bacterium
AGATTACAGCATTGTTGCACCGTAGTAATTCCGAGAATTGTGCATTTCGTCTGAAGAAATTGAGATTTGCGCAGATTTCATACGTACAAATTTTGAGATTTGTGCAACGTTTGTTATCTTTGTCTCTATAAAACCATCCTATGTTATTCAAAAGAAAAATTTACGACAAACTTCTGCAATGGAAGCGGACATACGAAGGCAGGGCATCTGTATTGATACAAGGTGCAAGGCGTGTCGGAAAGTCCACTGTAGCCGAGGAATTTGCGGCTAACGAATACGACACCCACATATTGGTGGATTTCGCCGCCTGTTCCCCCGAAATCCGAGACTTGTTCAATGACACATCCGACCTCAACCGTATTTTCATGCGACTGCAGCTTGAATACGGCACAGAGTTGAAAGAGCGCAAATCCGCCATTATATTCGATGAAATCCAACTCGCGCCAAAAGCAAGACAGGCTATCAAGTATCTTGTAAAAGACGGAAGATATGACTACATTGAAACAGGCTCGCTGATTTCAATCCGCAAGAATGTCAAGGACATACTTATTCCCAGCGAGGAGGTCAAACTATATATGCACCCGATGGATTATGAAGAGTTCAAGTGGGCGCTTGGCGATACGGCAACGATAAAACTGCTGCGAGACTGTTTCCACGGCAGAATTTCCTTGGGAGATGCCACAAACCGCAAGCTAATGCGCGACTTTCGTTTGTATATGCTTGTTGGCGGCATGCCACAGGCTGTGGTTTCTTATCTCGAAACCAACAATCTGGAAAAGGTGGACAGCGTGAAACGCTCCATAATAACGCTTTACGAAGACGACTTCAACAAAATAGACCCAACCGGCAACGCCTCCAAGATGTTCCACCAGATTCCCGCACAACTGACAGGCAACTCCAGCAGATACCAGGCATGGAGCGCGACAGACGGCACACGCAATTCCAAATTAGCGGAAGTCATTTCTGAAATCAGAGAATCAATGGTGGTCAACATGGCTTATCATGCCAATGATCCAAGTGCAGGAATGGCTTTGCACCGTAATTCGGACAAATACAAGATGTTTGCCTGCGACACAGGATTGTTCGTCACTCTTGCATTTTGGGACAAGATGTTCACCGGCAACATTATCTACCACAAACTCCTCTGCGACAAACTGAGTGCAGATTTAGGGTATGTTTACGAGAATGCCATCGCCCAAATGTTGAAAGCATCCGGGCATGAGCTGTATTACTATACGTTTCCCACCGAAAGCGGAAAGCACAATTATGAAGTGGACTTTCTGATTGCCGAAGCCGACAAAGTAAGCCCTGTCGAAGTGAAATCGTCCGGCTACAAAACCCATGCTTCGCTGGATGCTTTTTGCAGAAAATTTTCTGCCCGGATAAAAAACAAATATTTGGTTTATACGAAAGACTTGCGTAACGATGGGAGTGTTTTGTATCTCCCGGCATATATGGCAATGTTTCTTTGACAAATCATGCGTAAAAAACATTGCGGTTTCGGCCTTGCACGACACGTTTCGGGCAGTGGCGCACCGGACGTATGCCATGCACCCTTGCAAACATATTGCGCCAACCCTGTCTCCGTCAAAACATGGTTCGTTTCCGGGCGGCTGCCGCCGTAATTACAATTTCCGCAAAACAGAAACCGCCTGCCATTTTCAAAACACCCTGAAAACTGCATTTGATGTAGGAAAAACCATGTCCTATGCAGGAAAAATTATGTCTGATATAATTTTTTCTACATCAGACCTTTTTTCGCCCTTTTCAAGTCCCTGAAAAACAAAGCCTTGCAAGCACATCTCAAAACAAGGGCAATTCTTTGTTTGTCAGGGCGTTACCGTGTTTCAAGGCTTTTGCGCTATTCCTTGTTGATTATCATTATCGCCTCGTCGCGCAATGCGGCGGGCAGTTCTATGTTGCGGCGGCGGAGACTCTCAATCCACTTTTCCGCCTCATCGGACGTAAGCGTTTCGAGAATTTCGGCAAACACCTCTATCTGGCTGTCGCTGTATTCGTCAGCCTTAGTCCCTGCCCATGTGTCAAGTTCGGAATCGTCAAAATCCTCACTCCCGGCAACTTCCGCCTGCAATATCTTCGATGCGGCGCAAACGTCAAAGCACGTGCCGCACTGCTCGTTGCAATCGCCCGGCTTCTCCTTTCGCGGTATCTCGTCAAAGGGATTGCGCCGTATATACACCGCGAAAACCACAATGCCCGCAACGAGCAGCGCAACCAATATAACAGGGAACATATCGCTACAAATCTACTTTCTCCACCCCGAAGCCGGCATTTCGCAGGTTGTCCCAATAGCGCGGATAGGACTTGGCAACCACCTGCGGGTTGTCAATCAAAATGCTGCCTGTCTTTATGCAAAGCGGCGCGATGCTCATTGCCATGCGGTGGTCATCGTATGTTTCTATCACCGCATTTTCCTGCGGGGGGCAGAGAGTGCCGTCCCAAAACAGCGTACCGTCGGGCGTGTCGCCTATCACATAGCCCAATTTGCGCATCTCGTTTTCGAGCGCGGCTATGCGGTCGGTCTCCTTTACGCGCAGGTTTGCCAAACCGTCAAACCTGAACTTCACTCCAAGTCCGCAGCAAGTCGCCACAAACGTCTGGGCAAGGTCAGGCTCGCCCTTCATGTCGATTTCAAGCCGCGTGCATCCGCCGCCGGCGTATTCCACCACCGCCCCGTCGGGAGCGAAGCGTGTTTCCACGCCGAGCTTTGCGAAATACTCCGCACCCTTCGCGTCGCCCTGCAAACTTTTTTCGCCCAAAGCAGGAAGCGCTACCGATGTTCCGGCATCGCCTTCCAACGCCGCTATCTCATACCAATACGAAGCCGCGCTCCAGTCGCTCTCCACGGTGAACGGTTTTGCCGCATATGCGCCCTCTGCCACTTGGATTTCGTTATCGGAAATCCATTCGGCTTTTGCGCCAAACTCCTTCATCAGCTCCATAGTCATATTTATATAAGGGCGCGAAGCCACGCCGCCCTCAAGCCTCATGCGAAGCCCGCCGTCAAGGCACGGTGCTATCATCAGCAGGGCTGAAACGTATTGCGAGCTGACATTCGCGGGGAGCGCGACACTGCCGCCGTGCATTTTCCCCCCGCCAACCCTTAGCGGCGGAAAACCCTCGTTGCCAGCATACTCTATATCCGCGCCAAGGCTGCGCAGGGCATCAACAAGTATGCTTATGGGGCGTTGCAGCATACGCGGCGAGCCGGTCATCACGCGCCTTTCCTGCGAAAGGCAGAAATAGGCCGTGAGAAAGCGCATTGAAGTGCCCGCACCGTGAACGTCAACCGCCTTTGCCGCATTGCCTGCGCCGTGCAGGGCTTTGAGCATCACAGCCGTGTCGTCGCACTCGGCGAGGTTGGCCACATTCTGTGGCGAGCCGCTCAAAGCGTTTATAATCAGCACACGGTTTGATATGCTTTTCGATGCCGGCAGAACCGTTTCCGTATGTGTGAACCTGCTTGGAGGAGTTATCTTATATACCATTGAGGGATGAAATTTCGTTTTGCACGGCAAAAATATGGAATTATTTTTTGATATTTCAGAAAAACGCCATACATTTGCACTCGCAAACGCAGAAAGGCGGCAAACGGCGAAAGCCGCAGCAGCCATGGCGCAAGCAAAAGCGGGGTGTAGCTCAGTCCGGTTAGAGTACACGTCTGGGGGGCGCGAGGTCGCTGGTTCGAATCCAGTCACCCCGACTTTTACAAGAGAGGCATGGTTTCCGAATGAAACTATGCCTCTCTTTTTTTTCATGCAAAAACACAGCACGCACAGGCAAGATTTCGGCAATCCGCGCATTTTATCTTAAAGTTGCCATAACTATGGCGCAAACAACGCATTATATTATAAGCAAAACATTACCTTTGCATTCAAATACGCTTTGATTATGAAACTCAAAAGAACCCTCATGACGGCTGTGGCACTCGTTGCGCTCAACGCCGCGTTTGCACAAAACTACAAGCAACTTTGGGAAAAAGCCGGCAAGGCCATGGAAAAAGACCTGCCCAAGACCGCCCTCTCGGAGATACGCGGCATATACTCGCAAGCCGCGCGGCAGGGCAACACGGGCGAGATGCTGAAAGCCGCCGTTTGCGCCCTCCAGATGCAATGGGACATTTCGCCCGACAGCGCAAAGGCGGGAATAAAAAACCTCGACAGCATTGCCGAAAACGAAAAACGCCCGGCGGAACGCGCACTGTGGATGCTGGTGGCGGCGAGAATGCACACGATAAATTCGGATTTTCGCGACCCAACCGAAGGCAACAGGGCCGTTGAGTGCATACTCGAAGCCACAAAAGACCTCATGGTATTCAACAACCGCAAGGCGGCGGAATTCATGCCCGCCGTAAAAAAAGGCGGCACAAGCAAATACTACAACGATGACCTGCTGAGCGTGGTTTGCAGGAACGCTGCGAACGCCTTGAACGACATAAGGAACACTTCGTATTCAAGAAAAGAAATACAGCAGAAACAGCACGACATTGAAAGCCGTTTCATAGGACACTACCGCAAGACGGGAAATGCGGACGCCGTGGTTCTGGCAACTTTGGACTCTCTGAGCCGCAACAACCACGAATACTATTCCGGAGAATACAGCGACACAACCAACACATCATACGTCCTGACACGCAAGCTTAGGGAGCAGTACGTCCAAAGCCCATGCGTCGTTGAGGCATACATATATATATGCGGCAAAATGAAGAGCGGGGAATGCGAAACCGAAGACCTGCGCTACAGCCTCGCCAAGAGGGGGGCGCAAATGTATGCCAAGAACCCCCGCTCCGCCGTTTTGCGCAACATAATGAAAGAGATGAAGATGCAAAACGCATTTGCCCGCTTTGCAAAAAACACCGCATTCCCGGGAGAGACACTGCGCGGGGAAATAAAAGCCGACAATGCCAAGAACATAGAGATACAAATGTTCCGCCTGCCCTACACGGCAATGCAGGTTAATGGCGACCGCGAGCTTGTGAGGAAGTTCAAGCCCAACGCAAAGGACAAAATTTCGGTTTACACAAAGAGCATAACCCCTGACAAGGAACTTTTCCACTTCAAGGACAGCTTTTCGTATTCCGCCCCTGCCGAGCCGGGAGTTTATATGCTCAAAAACGCGCAGAGCAAGGATGCAGACTCATACAGCATTCTTTACGTCAGCAACCTGCGCACCATGTTTTTGCCCCTGCCCGACAACCGCGTGCGCATTTCGGTTGTGGACGCCCGCAGCGGCAAGCCCGTTGCAGGGGCAAAGGTGAACGAATACAGTGCAAGGGACGGCAAGCTCACGGCAACCTACACCACTGACGGCAAAGGCGAGGTGGTTGTGGCGCGCAACAGCTCATTGCGCTATAATGCCGAAAACGGCAGCGACAAATACTGCCCGTTTGCCAATTTCTACGGCTACGCCCATTTCACTCCAAACAATGAAAAAAGCAGCGAGGAATACCGCCTGTTTACCGACCGCGCCGTTTACCGTCCGTCGCAAAAAGTTTGCGTGGGGGGAATTGTGTTCCGGCAAAAGGGCGATGAGTTCAGCACCGTTTATGGCAAGAAAATAAAACTCACGCTCAGCGACCCCAACAACAAAGAGATGAACACGCAGGAAGTGAACAGCGACGAGTTCGGAGCGTTTGGCGCAGACTTCACACTGCCGGCAACCGTAATGCCGGGCTACTACTTTATTAATGCAAACGGGGAAAACTCCGTGGGATTAAGGATAGAGGAATACAAACGCCCCACATTTGAAGTTACAACCGAAAAGCCAAAGGAAAAATTCGCCCTTGGCGACACGATAAGCGTAAAGGGACGCGCCACAGCCTTCACCGGGGCGGGCGTTTCCTATGCCAAGGTTTCGTATAAGGTGAGAAGAACAAGTTTCAGCTGGTTTTACAGGGAAAGCGACAATGATATTATCATTAGCGACACCACAACAACCGACGGCGAGGGCAACTTCACAATGCGCGTGCCAATAAACGGAAATTCTGAAGAAACAAACGCGAAACTCGTTCCCAACACAACGTATATGTTCAGCGTAACGGCAACCGTAACATCGGGAGCGGGAGAAACGCAAGAGGCACAAATAAACCTCAGCGCGGGCAAGCGCGCCGCAATACTAAGCTGCGACATTCCGCAAAAGGTAGAGAAAGGACGCATTCCTGCAATCACCTTCGCGCTGCGCAACATACTGCAAGAACAAACCGAAGGCAAAGGGAAATACTCAATATATAAAGGTCCGGAACTATGCGCCGAGGGGGCGTTCACCGCAAACGAGCCAGTTGAAATAAAGAGCCTCTCAATTCTTTCTTCAGGCAAATACACGCTGCACACGCAACTTGACGGCGAAACAGACACCGTTTACGACTTAAAGAAAAGTTTCATTCTTTTCTCCGTAAACGACACCCAAGCCGCCGACCCCGCCGAGCGCATACGCCTTTATTCGCCCAATGAAAGCTTTACCGACGGCAAGGCAACCGTAAGCATAGCCT
>CAKRMO010000067.1 GCA_934364765.1 uncultured Bacteroidaceae bacterium
GCAATAAAAGAGGCCAAACACACCATTTCTGATTTCTCATCCTTAGCTGAAATAAAAAAACAGGCAGCATCGCAATCGCGGTGCTGCCTGTTTGGGGTCGTAAGCCTTAATAGGTTATCTTAATGTATCTCACGCCGTGTGTCGGCAGGTAATAGTTCAAGTCTGACGTGCTGATGTCCTTTTGCCTCCACAGGTCGCGCACAGATTTTAGGCTGCTTATGCCGAGCTTGCCGAAGTATTTTTTGAGATCAACATTTGCGTCCTCTTTTCCGAGGTTGAAAATGCCCACCGCATAACTTCCGTCATAAAGTTTGCGCTTCCATATCTGTATGTCGCCATCGATTACTTCCGCCTTTGCCTGTTTTCCTAGAATGTCCTGGTTTACGGCTATCACTTCGTTGTTGCAAAGCAGGCGTTTTGTGAACTCGTCCATCTGTGCCACGTCGCAGCCGATGAGAAGGTTCGAGGCGAGCAGCGACCAAAGGGTGATGTGCGTGTATTGTTCGTCAACGGTGAGGCGTGAGTCGCGCAGGTTTTCGCCCCAACCCACTTTTCCCACGACAAGCATATCGGGGTCGTTCCAATGCCCGGGCTGTGAGTATGGGTAAAGCTCCCTTTGCCTTACAAAGCCGATTTCGTGGAATGATTCCCAAGTGTCGGTTATGTCGCCTGTGGTTCTCCATGAGTTTGCGTCCACAAATTCCCCCCAGCGCCATACGTCCGCCATTCCGTACTGGCACAGGCTGTAGAAAATGTCGCGTGGCTGCTGGCGCAGGAACAGTTGCATTTTCATGTATGGGCGTATGTACGACGGAGTGGTGTAGTCGCCGTTTTCGCTGTGTTTTTTGCTGTATCCGCACCAATCGTATTTAAGGTAGTCAACTCCCCAGCTGTTATAGGTTTCCGCGTCTTGTTTCTCGTGGTCGATAGATCCGAGATAGCCGCCGCAGGTTTTGTCTCCGGGCGAGGAGTATATGCCGAACTTCAGTCCCTGCGAGTGCAGCCAGTCGCCAAGGGCTTTCATGTCGGGGAACTTGTCGTTAGTGGCGATAGTGCCGTCGGCGTTGCGCTTTGCAGCCTCCCATGCGTCATCTACATTGATATAGGAATAGCCGTAGTCGGCAAGGCCTTTGTCGAGAATAGCCTGTGCGGAAGATATAACCTTTTCCTGCGAAACGCTCAAGCCCCAGCAGTTCCAGCTGTTCCATCCCATTGGCGGGGTGAGGGCTATCTTGTCGCCCACGACTATCGCCATTTTCTTTTCGTCAGAGCCGTCGGCGTTTTGAGCCTTGATTGTTATGCTGTATTCGCCCCTGTCTTTGATGCAGCCCGAAAGAATGCCGTTTTCTGCGTCAAGCTTTACGCCGGCGGGAAGATTTTCCGCCGTAAACTTCATTGGTCTTAAGCCCGAAGCGGGTATGCGGTAGATGATGGGCGAGCCGGGGCGCACGCCATAGCGCAGTGCGCAGTTTATGACAGGCTTTTTGGGGGCAGTGGGCGTTAGTATGTATTTTGGCACATAATTCCCTTTGAGGGTTCTGCCTGTGGAGGCGTCTTTGTATGTTATGGAAAACCGTGTAAGGTTGTTTTCGTTCACGGGAATGGTGATTGTGCGTGCGGCTTTGCCTTTTACGCTTGTCTTCTGCTCGGATACGCTTGCCGTCCTGCCTGTTTCTATGTCTTTCCTCTCTATGGTAAGCGTGCCCTTTTGGGGTGCTTTGGCTGAATTTGAAAAGTTAATCACACAGCATTCCTTGCCTTTTAGTTTCTTGTGTCCCACTGTGAGCGTAAGGTCGTCAATGAGGCTCGGCACCACCACCGTGGCCGGGCCGCCGCTAATGCCGCCGTCTCCGCTTTTGTTGTAAACGCGCACGGCTATCACGTTTTCCGCATCCCATTTGAGGATTTTGCTCGAAACTGGCACGTCGTATATGCGCTCTTTGTCCCACGCTGTCTGGTAGCCTTTGGGGTCGTTTTCCATACGCCCGCTTTTCCCTATAAGAACTCCGTTCAAATATGTTTCTTCAACATCATCGAATTTTCCGAGCTTGAACCTGACCGCTTTCCTTATGTCAGATGATTTAAGCAGCGACATGGGGAGCGTGAACCTTATTCTGTACCACGCGTATGTGCTGTCCTTGGTTAGGTCAATGCGGTTGAACTTAGGGGTTTTCCAGTTTTTGTCGTCAAGCGCAGGGCTTTTCCATTCCATGTTGTCTCCGTGCTTGATTTTAGCCTTGTCGCCGATTATTATTTGGGCTTTCGCGCAAACGGCGCAGCCTATAAAAATCGGGGCAATCAGTAAACTTTTTTTCATGCTATTATGTCTTTTTGAACTGTAAGTGTACAAAAGTATAAGATTTTTTACAAACAGGTTCCAGTTTCGGATAAGAAATCATAAAACCGGGATTGACCATGTGCCTCATGGCATATCCGTGCGGTTGAATAATTGTCGAAGATACCGAAAAACGCCCAAATTTCTTAAAGCGTTGGTTCATAGAGCAATGGCCTGTTAAAAGGATGCCTCTTGCAATGAACTGCTTTTCAGGTGTTTGCAAGTGATGAAAAAAGGTCTGATGTGGAATATTTTATGTCTGACATAATTTTTCCTACGTCCTATGTAGTTTTTCCTACGTCCTATGTAGTTTTTCTTATGTCAGACGTAGTTTTTCCCATGTCCTATGTAGTTTTGCGGGTGTTTTGGAAAGGGCGGCCAGTTTGGGGTTTGTGCGTATGCAGGGGCAATAAAAAAGGCAGTGCAATGGTACGGCACTGCCTTTTGTGGTATATGGTTTTTATCTCCCGAAAGAGCGCGTCCGCGTGTTGCCGCCTCCCGAATTGCCGCCGCTGTTCCGGCTTGGGGAAGTGCTTCTTATGCCCGGCGGCGTGTTGCGGCTTGGGCTGGGAGCCGGGGTGTTTTGCACATTGCTGCGTGAGTTTGATGAGGAACTGCGTATCCTGTCAGAGAACGACCTTCCGCCGTTGCCGCCGCCCGCTTCTGTGCGCGTGCCAAAACGGTTTGGCGTGGAGTTGCTGTTGCGCCCGTAGGAATTGCTGCTGCCGTAATTGCTGCGGTTGTTGCTGCCCGAAGTCCTTATGTTGCCGGTGTTGGAATTGTCCCTGCGGTTGTAAACAAACCTGCTGTTGTCCTCGCGCCTGCTGTTGCCGGGCTTCATATTGTTGCTGCCCGGAGGCGCGGTGTTGCCGTTGAAGCGGTTCCCGTTCCTGTCGGGGACGGGGCTGGAAGCGTTGTCTTTCCTTCCGCCGTTCTCAATCTTGTCGCGGAAATTGCCTCCGTTGCCGTAAACACGTCCGTTGTTTCTGTTGTCAAGGCGGTTGTTGTCCCTGCGGCCGTTTTCAGGTTTCACCATCATGCCTTTGTCAAAGTCTGGGCCTGGCTTGCGCGAATTGTCCCTGCGTCCGTAGTGTTCGCCGTTGTAGCGCGGGGCGTCAAGCCTCTCGCCGTTGCGGAAATAGTAGCCGTGTCCCCTGTCGCCGTAACGGTCGCGCATTCCGCCGTTGGCACTGAAGGTCATGTGGCGGTAGGGGCTGTGCTTTGGACGCCTGCGCCAGCTAACCCCGCGATACACGTTGTAGATTGCAGGGCGGTTGAAATAGTAGAACCCACGGTCGTAGTAGTCGTACGTGGTCATTATGCATATTCCCGAACGCCATACCAGCGGACGGTAGAAGTATGAAATGCCGGCAAAGCGGCTGAACTGCCAGTCAAAAAGCACATATCCCAAATCCTGGTTGCGGTAACGCCAATACAGGCCGTCGATGTCGCTCGCGTAGTTTACGTTCAGGAAGTAGTTGAGGTTTATCTCATACGCCTTGTCATACTGTTCGGGCGTAAGGTTCAGCTCGTAAGCCATCTTGTCCGTAAGATACCAGGCGCGGTTACGTGATTCTTCGTAGCTCAGTGCGGAAACGCTTGCCGTTGCAAACAGTATTCCCGCCAGCGTAAGCATTAACTTTTTCATGGCTTTCTTTTTTGTTGGTGCAACATATTATTTTCTCAATGGCAAATATGCGGAATAAACAGTTTCCCTCCAAATTAAATCAGCTAAATGTTGTGCAAAATGCTTTAGAAACGGAAAATGTTGCACAATCATGGCTTTTCCATGCACAAAAAGCAATAGTTTTGGATGGCGGGCGTTATAAAACTGACAAAACCAAAGGCGGAAATTCCCCAATGCAGTGGCTCGACAGGATAAAGCGCGTTAAGATTGCCCTGGTCGTTGCAGCTTTTCTTATAGCAATGGCTTCGCTGGCAGTTTCCCATTTCCTTGTGAAGGACATGGAAAAGGAGGAATATGCCCGCATGGAGATTTGGGCGGAGGCAATGCGCTCGCTCAACCGCGCCGATGAGACAACCGACCTCGGGCTTGTGCTTAAGGTGATAAACGGAAACAACACTATTCCCGTGATAGTGCTTAACTCCGAGGGTAACCCGGAAATGTCGAGAAACGTGGCGCTTTCAAAAAACGATATGAGGGACTCCGTAAACACCCTGCGGCGTTATGCCGAAAAATGGAAGGCCGCAGGAAATTCGGTGAGGATAAGCGCGGCGAGCGAGGACTATCCCGTAAGCAGGGCGATAGGCTGTCTCGACATTTGCTACGACCGCAGCTCCATGCTAAACCGCCTTGCCGTCTATCCGTTCGTGCAGCTTGGCGTTGTGCTCGTTTTTGCCGTTGTTGCCATATTCGCCCTTATGAGCTCAAAGCGTGCGGAGCAGAACAAGGTGTGGGTGGGGCTTTCCAAGGAGACGGCCCACCAGCTCGGCACGCCCATATCGTCGCTTATGGCATGGACTGAAATTCTGAGGGAGACTTATTCCGACAGCCCGCTCATTCCCGAAATGGAGAAGGACGTGAGGCGGCTGCAGCTCATCGCCGAGAGATTTTCAAAAATCGGCTCTGTGCCGGAGCTTGAAACGCACAATATTGTGGCGGCCCTCGACAGGGCTGTTGACTATATGTCGCGCCGCGCCTCGAACCATATCGAGGTGGTCAAGAAATACACACGCGAGAATATAAACGTGAGGATGAACTCGGCGTTGTTTGAGTGGGTGATAGAGAACCTGTCGAAAAACGCGATGGATGCCATGGAGGGAAACGGCGTGCTCGCCTTCGAGGTCAACGATGTGCCGGGAAAGGTGCTGATTGACGTTAGCGACACAGGCAAGGGAATACCGCACAAAAACTTCAACTCGGTGTTCATGCCGGGGTACACAACAAAGAAAAGAGGTTGGGGGCTTGGGCTTTCGCTCGCAAAGCGCATTATAGAGGAATACCACCACGGCAGGATTTATGTGCTGTCCTCCGAAATAGGCAAGGGAACGGTTTTCCGCATCGAAATGCCCAAGCTGTCATAGCTAACACGGAAAACAGGCGGCTGTAAGCAAAAGGACAGCCGCACGTTTTGCGGCTGCCTTTTTGACGTGATTACTTGGTGAACTCTATAAGTGTGCCTGTGGCTATGGCTTTTCTTTTGCCCCATAATACATATCCCATAGTCTTTTGCTGTATGTTTATGTTTACTACAGCCCTTGAGCCTCCTTTGAGGTCGGCATTGTCATACATATTGCTTAGCGCAGATTCGTTTAGGGATTTCTTGGACATGCCGCCAATACATCCAAGCACATAGTTTTGTTTGCTTACGCCTTTGATTTGCCCGATGACTTTGTAGTTGGCTTGCGACAGGACTACGTCGGTTTGATTAAGGTTCTTGTTTGAGGCAAGTTCGCTGGAAAAGCTGCAACTGCTCAAAAGTCCGGCTGACAGGATTGCCAGCCCCAAAAATGCTTTTTTCATTTTGTTTTTTGTTTTTGCCCTTGGCTCCCAAAACAGGCTGTTAGTTTTTTTATTAGGTTATGTAGATACTAAAAAAGACGTGGGAGTTTCTACTTTGCTTATCCCAGGTCTCGGGCTCTCGCATTGCCCATCATCGAGGATAAGCAACGCAGACAGCCCACGCCGTATATATTATACGGTACGTGCCATATAGGCGCGTACGGATATAATACATCCAACGCAGGCGTTCCCGTTGCCGTAGCCTTTCGATGATTGTCAAATTTGCGAGATTCGAGATCTGAAGACTTACGTTCGTAAAACGCCTTTAATAAGTAAATGGCATACTGGCCATTCTCTTAGGCCAGCATTCAAGCCAAGGACAAAGTTATACTTTTTTTGCATTATTACAATAGATATTGTCGAATATTTTCATATAGTGGCTAATATTTGAAAAAAACGGCTGTGCTGCACATAGGTTATCTGCTTAAATATTTCACAGGTCGGCGTTGTTGCAAAAAGGCTGTTAGGGATGCAATTTTCGTGGTTTCCCGAAACACTCCGAAAACTACATAGGACATGAAAAAAACTATGTCCTATGTAGAAAAAATTATGTCTGATGTAATTTGAATTACATCAGACCTTTTTTTCGCGCTTGCAAAC
>CAKRMO010000068.1 GCA_934364765.1 uncultured Bacteroidaceae bacterium
TTCAATCCGGGCAAGACAGTTGCTGTAATCGCAAACTCCGTAAACGTGTTGCAGGACAAATGGAGCGACCGCTATATGGGGCTTTTGGGGCTTGGCGCAAACGTGGGCTTCATACCGCGCTTCAGCGGCTATCTTGAATCCCAGGTTATCGGCGACCCGACATTTTCCTTTGCATCTGCCGACCCTTCCGTTGGCAACATCAACGAACTTCTCGCCGCCAACAACTACAGAGTATGGGCCAAATTCCTCAAGAACGACAAATATCCCGACCTCAAAAGCATGGCAATCGAGCAATACCATCAGGCCGGCAAGATTTCGTCCGCAGAGCTGCTTGACATTTTCCGCAACTCCAAGTCGGCACTCGTCAGGGTGCAGGCTCTGACATCGCTTTCAGACGACCACGACGATAATTTCATAAAAGCCGTAAGCCTTGGCGTTGACGACAGCTACGAACTTGTGCAGCGTTTCTCGCTCAACTATGTAAGCAAGAACGGCGACCCCCGCCTAATTCCCGCCCTCATACGCATATCCATAAGCAACAACACTTCGGAACGCTGCAACTTCAGCGCCCAGAACGCGCTGTCAATGTTCCCCGAGGACAAGCTTCTTTCAGAGTTCGCCCGCCAGTTCGACAACGACAGCGTATGCTATCTCAACAAAGTCCGGGTACGCAAGGGCATCGCAAAGGCCATAAGCAGCAGCGCAAAGAAATGGACAAGCGAGATTGACGATGTTTGCAACGAGGAAACTCCCATCAAACGCCGCCGCATGGCCATACGCACCACCCGCAACTTCACCCCGCCCTACGAAATAGGGCGTCTCATAGAAACGGTGAAAACCACCAAGAACCCCGAGGTGCAGACCATGATTCTCGAATCGCTCGGCTGGCGCAACTGCTCATACCTGTCCGCAAAGATTGCCGAGTTCGCAAAACAGGTGAGCGAAGACAACAACTACGCGCCCGAAGTGCGCAACGAGGCACTCAAAACCTACAACAGAACAAAAAGCAAGAAGAACTGATGCACATAACAAAAACCATTAAGCATTCCCTATGCGCGGCAATGCTTGCAACCGGCGTGAACGCCGCCGCGCTGCCAGCCTTTGTTGACAACTCAAAGCAGATATACTTCCCTCCGCTTGTCGATCAAAAAGGCGGCTCGTGCGCACAGGCATCCGGCATCGGCTATATGTTCACATACGAGATAAACCGCTTGCTCGACCGCAACGCCTCGGCAAGCACGGCAAACCAATTCGCCTACCTCTTCACATGGAATTTTGTGAACGACGGCGATGACAACGGCGGCTTTGTGGACGAGGGACTCATGATCGCACGGAATTTCGGCGTAATGACCGAAGCCGACTACGGGTATTCCTCGGTTTACCAGTTCAAATGGGCTTCGGGCTACGAAAAGTACCACAACGCATCGCGCTACCGCGTCAAGAAAATAACCAAATACGATGCAACCACCGACGAGGAGCTGCAAACAATAAAGCAATACCTTTACGACCATTGCAACGGCTCGAAAGCGGGCGGCGTGCTCACGTTTTCCACCCGCTCCTCCGACTGGACCATAAACGATTACTACAAAGGCCCGAGCCTAACAGGCTACAAGTCGATACTCACCAAGCTCGCCACAACGGGGGCGCACGCACTGACAATCGTGGGCTATGACGACACGGTGGAAAGCACCGACGGCGACGGCAACACGCGCCACGGAGCATTCATCGTTGTGAACACATGGGGCCGCTGGTGGGCGGACAACGGACGCTTCTACCTTCCCTACCACTATTTCACCGACCGCAGCAACGTTGGCGAAATATCCCTAAGCTCCACCATGCAGGGATGCGACGTTTATGTGCACGAGCCAAAGATTATGTTCAAGATACGCGTGAACTACTCCTCGCGCAACGACCTGCGGCTCACATACGGCGCAGACCCCAACCCCTACGCCCAGTCCACGCCCAACAACTACAACAGCATCATTGTCGCCAATCAGGGCGGCGACCACGCCATGACGGGCAGCTACGGAGACGAAGCCACCAAGGGCATCCTGGAGTTCGGCATCGACTACACCGACCACATGGCCTCTGAAAACGCGAAATACGGGCGCTACTTCCTCAACATTGTGCGCAGCCAGCGCGGCAAGGCCGGCCAAGGCACAATCGACTACCTTTCCGTCTATGACTATCGCGGAAGCAAGCCGGTGGAATATGTGTGCCGCAACATCAAGGGCAGGACACTGCAGCTCGGCAGCAACATTTTCAGCTTCTCCACGCTCCACCCCGGGCATTTCTCCGCAAGCAGCCACAGCGCGCTCGACGAAAGGGGAAACCTTAGCGGCAAGACCTACATTGTGCGCACTGCGAACGGCTATTTTGCCAAGCTGAAATTCTCCGGCAGCAGCGACAACATCAACATGAACTATACATTCCTGAAATAATGAAAGCAATACATATTTTCCCGGCAGCAATCCTTGTGTGCATCGCGGCGTTATCCTCCTGCTCCTCCGACTCGCCCAACAACGACGGCATCAAAAAGGGCAAGGAAAACACCTCGACACCTATCTCAAACAGCAGCGACAAATGGGTTTACTACTCGCTTGAGCAAAACAAGCAGGTGGGCGTGAGCAACTTCGGCGACAGCATAGCCGACGGCAAATGGGCCTCGCGCACCGACTGGGACATTGCAATCTGCGGCGACCTGATACGCACCAACAGCGGTGCGTCGGGCATCGGTCTGGGCGGAATACAGGAATCCAAAGAGGACTATTCCACACTAAAGCAAGCCCCCGCAAGCGGCTATGACACCGACATCTACGAGTAAATCATTTCGCATAACAAACTATTATCCCGGCGGACACCATAGTCTGCCGGGATAATAGTTTTATAGAGCCTTTCCCTTTTCTCTTGAGGTATTCGGCTATGGGCAAATTCAAGTCGCAGTATTCTATGTTGTGATGCACCACGCGCTTGTCTTCCGGGGGCGGGGTCATGTAGTCGCCAAAGATTGTGGTGAGGTATTTGTCGTAGTCCTTCATGCCGTAGAACATCCTGCCCTCAAACTCATATTCCACCGGCTTCACCCCAAGCGTCTCCTTTGTGAACGTCTTTTGCTTGTCGTTGTGTGGCATTAGCAGGTCGTGGCCGTCAAACGAATACTCACGCACCACCTTCTGCAGCCGCCCGTTCACGTAGCTTTTTGAATACAGCTTCTGAACCAGCCATACCAACGCCCCGCCAATATTATGCCCGTGCTTCCACGGGTCGCGGTAAACATAATACTGCATCCTGCGCCACCGTCTGAAACGCCTTATGTGCCTTTTCCGCTCCACAGCGTCTCCGGGTGCGCCGTCAACGGGGAATATGTCAATCCACGCGCCGCTGTAATGCCCCAGATACGAGCGCTCCACAAACGTGGTGCCGGTGTCCTCCACCTTGCCGTAGTAGTGGGGAAAGGTTATGTCGGTGTCCTGGTTGCAAAGCTTCATGTCCGCCGGCAGCCATTCGGCGCTGTGGCGGCACAATTCGTCATAGTCGGGCCGGGGCATATACAAATCAACATCGTCATCCCAAGGAATGAAGCCCTTGTGCCTCACAGCCCCGAGCATAGTGCCGCACGCCATATAGTAACGCAGTCCGTGGGCGCGGCACACGGCATCGAACACGACCATTATCTTGAGGCATTCCCTCTGCAACGCCTTCAAGTCGAAATCAACCTTGCTTCTCAACATAGTGAATGCAAAGTTAAGAAAATAAGGCGATGCGCACCAAACAAAGCCCATGCAAACGCCGCCGCGCCCAATGTCCGCAAAACCACATCAGACATAGAAAAAACTACATAGGACGCAGGAAAAATTATATCAGACATAATCCAGACTACATCAGACCTTTTTTCGCTCTTTGCAAACACCTGGCAAACAACAACTTACAAAGAAATTCCAAATTACACTTAATTCTCTGCAAATCAGCGTTTTGAAGCGTGCAAATCGTTTTTTCATCAAAAATTCCGTTTTTGATTTTACTTTTCCTCATTAACCGGGTCATATAGTTGTAGCGTTCATTAAAAAGATTGCAATCATAATGACACCGCCATTATAAGGAAATGCGTCCCAATCAAGAGGGGCTTTCCCGAAAGAGTATAATAAAAACGGATTAAACCAAGGAGATTACGATTATGAAGACAATGACGAATATCAGGAAAGTGATGCTCATCGCCATGTTGGCATTGTTTGCCACGACTTCCTTTGCACGATACAGACACTGCGGTAGTGCGCACCATCACTCCAACCGCCGTCCTGCTGTGGTAACGGTGGTGAGCCGCCCCTCCGTTACCGCACGTACCATCAACCGCACGAACAAGAAAGACCGCCTGGAGATGGCCTTGGCTTACCTGAAGAGCCACAAATCGCTTAGCGTTTCCGCATACAGAAAGATTACCGGTCTGACAAATGCCATGGCGGAGGCTGAACTTGACGCTTTTGCCTTCAGCAGGAGCAACCCCATAAAATTGGTTATGGACGGCAAGAAAAAGCTTTATGTGGCATGACGGCTGGGGACAAGGACATCATCCGCGCCATTAGGGAGAAACCCGAAAAAGGCTTCCGGCTCTTGATGCAGAAATACAAGCAGCCTGTATATTGGCATATACGCCGGTTGGTTGTCGCCCACGACGATGCGCAAGATGCCACACAGGAGGCTTTCATAAGGGTTTTCCGCTCCTTTGGCAAGTTCCGGGACGAAAATTCCTTCCGTGGCTGGATTTTCCGAATAGCCACCAACGAGGCGTTACGGCTGGTTGGCGCACGAAAACAGGAGCAAGTCTCATTGGATGCAGACGGCGACGAGGCAAACCGCATAATGGCTGACAATTATGTGGATTATACCGACTTGGAAGCCGTTAGGCTGCTAAAAGCAATCCTTTCGCTGCCAACCAAGCAACAGGCGGCGTTCAACCTGCGCTATTACGACGAACTGAGCTACGAGGAAATTGCGGAAGCGACAGGTTCAAGCCCCTCTGCCGTAAAGGCGAATTATCACATTGCCAAGGAGAAGATTATCAAATACATGAATTTGAACGACTGAAAAGTATATTACAACGATGAACAAGGAATTTGATTTCGAAAAAATAGGAAAGCGGATGCCCTACACCGTTCCAGACGGATTCTTCGGCAAGCTCGAAGATGATATTTGGGAGAGGGTGAAAAACGTTTCCGAAGTGCGGCAAACTGCGCGCAAGCCCGCCAGACTGCGCTTCTTTATACGAAGCGCCGTTGCCGTGGCTGCATCCATAGCCTTAATTCTTGTCGTCAGCACAACCGTCTCCAAGACCAATTCCGCCACCATAGACGATGTTGACAAGGCTTTCAGCCAGCTTACATCCGATGACCAGGCTTACTTGTGGAACATTTACCAAGACGATGTGTTTATCAGCGAATAAGTTCCTACAAAACGCAATACGATAACCATAAAGTGTAACATAAAAAAGGAAATCATGAAACATATTATCAGAACTTTCGTCATCGCAATCACGATGATTGCATCCTGCGCCGCAGTATTTGCACAGGAAAGCCACTCCCGGCATCCCGACCGCAAGCAACGCATCTCGCGTGAGCAGCTTGCCGAAACGCAGGCTAAGCATATTGCCGGCGAACTGGCTTTCAGCGATGCCGTTACCGAAAGGTTTGTAAAGGCCTACTGCGATTGCCAAAAAGAGATTTGGGCATTGGGGCCCCGCCTTCGTTCAAACAAACAGGGAATGTCGGAACAGGAGAACGAGGAACGCATAAAACAACGCTTTGCCATAAGCGAGAAAATCCTGGACATACGCAAAAAGTACTACAAGGAATACTCCAAATTCCTTACCCAGACACAGATTGAGAAGGTTTACGCTCAAGAGCGCAAGATGATGAACCGCCTTGCCAAGCGGGGACAAAAACGTACAACACGGAAGCGCAGCGACCGATGAAAAACAGAATATTCATACTTTCCGCCATTTGGGGTTTTCTCTGTTTGGGCGGGGTTTCCGCGCAAGAAATAACATTTTCCAAGGAAACATTTTCTGTGGGAAGCACAACCCTGCCATACCGCAAGGCAACCATTCCGGGTGGTGGCGACAAGGCTTCGCTCGTGATATACCTGCACGGAGGTTCAAGCAAAGGCGATGACAACGAGACGCAGATGCAGGAACCGGGCATCAACGCCATAAGCGCATGGTTGCACGACAACAACCGCAAGGCCATAATGCTCGTCCCGCAATGCCCGAAAGACAAGTCTTGGCTTGGAACAACGCAAGACGCTCTTGTACGCCTGTTGCAGACCTACAT
>CAKRMO010000069.1 GCA_934364765.1 uncultured Bacteroidaceae bacterium
CCCTTGACCGACTGTGCGTTTGCGGAGACCATTGCCGCGCAAACTGCGAGTACAATAAATAACTTTTTCATTGTCATTTAATTTATAACTAAAATTTCGTGGTGCAAAAATAGGAGTTTTTTCCTTATGGGCTGCCATTTCCGTAACTTATTTCCAACTTTCCGCCGTCCCACGGCGCATTGCCCGCACGGCAAAGTTTCACTTTGGAAGTTTGGCTTTGCAAAGGCAGACTGCGTTCCAGCCTGTCCGGAAGCAACAAAAACGCAGCATACGGCGCGGTTATTGCTTCGGTTTCGCTAACTTTGCGTTGCATATAAAAAACAAACATAAAAGAAAACCATCATGGCAGAAAACCAAAACGACCAGAACAAACTTGAAATCACCGTGCCCGCCGAACTAATGGAGGGCGTTTACTCAAACCTTGCCGTAATAACCCATTCTAGCGCGGAGTTCATTCTGGAC
This sequence comes from uncultured Bacteroidaceae bacterium, assembly GCA_934364765.1. Classification (GTDB taxonomy): domain Bacteria; phylum Bacteroidota; class Bacteroidia; order Bacteroidales; family Bacteroidaceae; genus UBA6398. The sequence goes on from CAKRMO010000069.1 coordinate 463, forward strand.
TTCATCCGCGTAATGCCGGGAACGGCGAAAGCCCCCGTGAAGTCGCGTGTGGTAATGGCACCCGAACACGCAAAACGACTGCTGCTCGCCCTGCAAAACAATGTGCAGAAATACGAGCAGACGTTCGGCGAGATACGCTTCCCCGGAACGCCCGCACAAATGGGCAGGCACATAAACGGCGAAGCCTGAAAGCAAGCCGGGCGCAAAACAAGCCGGCGGCGCAAGGCGGCGAGGCAGCAACGCCCGCACCCTTGCGCCGCCTTTTTTCCCACGCCCCGCCCGGGCCGCACAAGCCGCGACACCGCACAACCGGCCTCGCAAACACGGAATATTTATAAAAAGGCTATTCGTTCCGTGGCGCGGTTGTGCTATTTTGCGTACCTTTGCACGTCAAAAAACTAAAAAACTAAATAATCTGAAAATGGAATGGTTTTATAACTTGTTTTCCGACACAAGTTCCGTTGCCCACATTATAATTGTATTCGCGATTGTGATAGCGGCGGGCGTGATGCTCGGGAAAATCAAGGTGGGCGGCATTTCCCTCGGAGTGGCGTTCGTGCTTTTCTCGGGCATTCTCGTGGGGCACATCTACAAGGCCCTCGTGCCCGAAAGCGCATACGCCTGTCCCGTCGAGGTGCTCGACTTCATGCAAAACTTCGGTCTCATGCTCTTCGTGTATTGCGTGGGGCTGCAAGTGGGCCCGTCTTTCTTCGAGAGCTTCAAAAAGGGAGGGCTTACCCTTAATATGCTCGCCATAGGGCTTGTGGTGCTGAGCGTGGCGGTGATGCTCGCGCTCTACTACCTGTGTTTCGACACGAGCGACCCCAACAACCTGCCGATGATGGTTGGCGTGCTGTTCGGGGCTGTTACCAACACCCCGGGTCTCGGTGCGGCAAACGAGGCGCTGTCAACTCTTTCGCAGACATCATTCAGCGGCGGCACGCCGCAGATTGCAAACGGCTACGCCTGCGCCTACCCGCTCGGCGTGCTGGGCATAATAGGGGCTACGGTGGTGCTAAGGTATTTGTGCCACGTGAACATGAAGAAGGAGAACGAGAACTTTGAGCACGAAAACAACGACAACACCAACACCAAGCCCCACTCAATGTCGCTGCTCGTAACCAACCACGCGCTGGTGGGCAAGAACATGGAGAAGGTGCGCGACTTCCTCGGGCGCAACCTTGTGTGCACCACCATACTGCGCGGCAGCGAGTTCATCATCCCCGACCGCAACATCGTGCTGCAGGACGGCGACAAGCTCAACATTGTCTGCGCTGAGGAAGATGCGGAGGCTATCGAGGCGTTCATAGGCAACGAGGTCGAGGTGGACTGGGAGCCGAAGGACGAGCCGGTGGTTTCGCGCCGCGTCGTGGTAACGCGCAACGAGGTGAACGGGAAAACCCTCGGGCAACTGAACTTCAACATGCTCTTCGGCGTGAACATAACCCGCGTAACGCGTTCGGGTCTCGAGTTTTTCGCCAACAACGGCCTGCGTCTGCAAATAGGCGACCGCGTCAACGTTGTAGGCCCGCAAGACGCGGTGCGCCAGGTGTCCGACCGCCTTGGCAACTCGGTAAAACGCCTTGACCACCCCAACGTGGGCGCACTGTTCATAGGAATACTCCTCGGCGTGGTGCTCGGCAGCCTCCCAATCGCCCTGCCGGGAATGCCCGCCCCCGTGCGTCTCGGTCTCGCCGGCGGCCCGCTCATCGTGGCTATACTCATCGGCAGCATGGGATACAAGGTGCACATCGTGTCATACACCACAACAAGCGCCAACCTGCTGCTGCGCGAGGTGGGGCTTGTGCTGTTCCTCGCGGCGGTCGGCATAAAGTCGGGCGCAGGGTTCTGGCAGACAGTGGTTGCCGGAGACGGCGTGGAATACGTGTGGACAGGCTTCCTGATAACGGTCATCCCCATTCTCATCATCGGGCTTATAGCAAGGATTAAGTACAAAATCAACTATTTCGTGTTGGCGGGTGTCATATCGGGCGCGACAACCGACCCTCCCGCGCTTGCATTTGCAAACGCGACGGCTGGGAACGACGCGCCGGCAATTGGCTACTCAACTGTATATCCGCTCACGATGTTCCTCAGAATTTTGACGGCGCAGATACTCATACAGTACTTCAGCGCATAGCCCCGGCGCAACAACAAACACAACGCGCCCCTTACGCCGCAATGACGTAAGGGGCGCGTTTTTATGCAAACGCACAACAATCGTGCAAGCAACAATTGGCAAATGATTTGCACCGCCGTATGGGCGTATGCAATACGCCCATACAATTCGCGCAAAACCAAAGCCGCGAAAACTACATTTGATGTGGAAAAAACTACATAGGACGTAGGAAAAATTATGTCTGACATAATTCAAATTACATCAGACCTTTTTTTCACCTCCTGCAAACCTTTGAAAAGCATGACTTTTTCCGTTCATACAGCCGCCGTGTCGCCCAAATTTTCGCCGTTTGACAAATCCAAAAATTCAATCCCCTTGTCAAACAAACCGGCATCGCCCATTCCCATGCGCTCCCTGGTTACGCCTATCGCCAGCTCCGACTTGTCTATGCCTATCCACTTGCGCCCGTTCCTTTGCGCCACCTCGAGAGTTGTGCCGGAGCCGCAAAAGGGGTCAAGCACAATGCTGCCCGGATTTGAGGAAGTCCGCACTATAAGGTCAATGAAATCCCCGTTCTTCTCCGTGGGGTATCTCGGATACTGCGGGTCCTTGCATTCGCTCCATATATCCTGCACCCTTTTGCCCTCGCGGGTGTCGGCATAGACTATCTTTCTCGGATTTCCCTTCGGCGACCACTCTATAAGCCCCTCGCTGTCCCATTGTTCGAGAGTCTCCACATCGGTTCTCCAATGCCGTCTGGGCGGCGGGAGCATGCCTTTGAACTTTCTCGGGTTCTGCGTCTCGCCGGGGGCGTGAATGGGGACGGTGGTGTATCTCCTGCCGCACGAATCCGTTTTTTTGAACAATTTCTCAATGTCCCTGTCCGTATAGGCCTCCCGTGGCTCGTGCCAAATGGGGGCTTGGGATTTTGTGTAGAAGAGTATCATGTCCTTTACGTTGCCGTAGCCAATGCGGTTGAAGTTCTTTGGGTTGCACTTCACTCTCGTTATGTCGTTCCTGAAATTCCCCATTCCGAACACCTCGTCCATCATGACCTTTATGTAATGCCCAATCTTGTAGTCGGTGTGAAGGTATATCGAGCCTTGGTCGGAAAGAAGCTCGCGCATAAGCGCCACGCGTTTTCTTATGTACTCCACGAAGTCCAAGCCGAGCAGCCTGTCGGAATAAGCCACCTCGCCCTTTGCGGAATTGCTTATCGTGGCGGCCCTGCCGTTTGTGATTGTGAAATTGCAGTTTGTGGCAAAAGGCGGGTCGGTATATATCAAGTCAACCTTCCCGTCAAGTTTTTTCTCTTCAATGAGAAATTTCAGTACATCTATATTGTCGCCCTTAATGAGGATGTTCATAATACATAATAACAGCGTCCTTCGGCTGTTGTGCGGTTAAACTAAGATACAATAAAACATTGCAAATATAACGTTTTATTTCGGGGCGGGACGGCTGCGTGCGATTTAACGGTTGGCAAACATTGTTTTTATAAAGGTTTTTTTTAACTTTGCGTCCGTAAACCCAGACTTTCCTAAATGGAATATCTATATTTTGGCGTAATAATCTTTATTTTTTCGTTGGCGTGCTACGACCTCACGGCGGGCGTTTCAACCGATGCCGGCAACTTTCTAAGCGCGGCCGTAGGCTCTAAAGCCTCAAAGCTCAAACTTGTCTTCGCCGTGGCGGCAGTGGGGATTCTCACCGGGGCGATAACATCGAACGGCATGATGGACATCGCGCGGCACGGCATTCTAAATCCCGACTACTACTATTTCAACGAAGTCATCTGCATATTCCTCGCCGTCGGTGTCAGCGACGTGATACTGCTCGACATATTCAACACGCTCGGAATGCCCACCTCGTCAACTGTGTCCATGGTTTTCGAGCTTCTCGGCGGAAGCACCGCGCTGGCGATAGTGAAGATAATGCACGACCCGACGCTAAGCTACGCAAACCTCATAAACACCGACAAGGCTCTCTCAATTATCCTCGGCATTTTCCTTTCTGTGGCGATTGCTTTTGTGTTCGGTCTCGTGGTGATGTGGATTACGCGCACCGTTTTCACGTTCAAATACCGCAACAACAGCCGCTGGGCGGTGGGGATATTCGGGGGCGTGTCGATTACGGCAATCATGTACTTCCTGCTCGTTGCGGGATTTGGAAAATCATCGTTCATGACCCCCGAAGTGCGCGACATGATTGAAACCCACAAAGCAACAATTCTCTGGGGATGCCTCGCGGTTTTCACCGTGCTGTCGCAAATTCTCGACGCTTTCAAGGTTAACATTTTCCGCGTCATTGTGCTTTTCGGCACATTCGCACTTGCGATGGCCTTTGCCGGCAACGACCTCGTAAACTTCATAGGCGTTCCGCTCGCGGCCCTGTCGTCATACCAATACTATACCGAAGCGGGTGCGGGAGACCCCTCGCAATTCTGCGTGAGCCGTCTGCACGAAACGGCGCATACGCCTATTTACTTCCTCATTGCCGCCGGGGCGATAATGGTGTTCGCACTCATCACCTCGAAAAAGGCGCGCAAGGTGATAAACACGTCAGTGAGCCTGTCGAGGCAGGACGCCGGCGAGGAGATATTCAGCTCGTCAAAGATTGCACGCTCCACCGTGCGCAGCGCGATGAACCTGTCAAACACCGTAAGCGGCTGGGTTCCCGCAAAGGTCAAGAGCTGGGTGAACCGCCGCTTCGACAGCGATGACGCGGTGCTTCCCGACGGGGCGGCGTTCGACATGGTGAGGGCTGCCGTGAACCTCGTGCTTGCCGGGCTGCTCATTATCATAGGCACATCGCTGCAACTGCCGCTGTCAACAACCTACGTGGCGTTCATGGTGGCTATGGGAAGTTCGCTTGCCGACCGCGCATGGGGCAGGGACACCGCCGTTTACAGGATAACAGGCGTGATTTCGGTGATAGGCGGCTGGTTCATCACGGCGGGCGCGGCGTTCATTCTCTGCTTCTGCATGTCGCTGTTCATGTTCTACGTTGGCCCGGTGGCTATGGTGATAGCCGTAAGTCTGGTGGTGCTTATAATAATACGCAACAACAAGGTGTTCAAAAAGCGCGAGGCAAACGAGAACAAGGACCAGGTGTTCCGCAGGCTGATAAAGGCCACCGACAAGGACGAGATACGCGAACTTCTCGGCGAGCACATCAAGGCAAACCAGACAGAGGTTCTCGACTTTGCACGCAACAACTACCTGCAAATAATAAACGGACTCAAGAACAACGACTACAAGACGCTCCACCGCGCCGCAAACGACCTCGATCTCGAAAAGAGCCTCTGGAAAAAGATGCGCCGCAAGGAACTCATCGGAATGCGCAAAATCGACTACCTAACCGCCGTGGAGAAAAACACGTGGTTCCACCTCGGCAGCAACAGCATTTCGCAAATCATCTACTGCCTGAAGCGCATTTCCGACCCTTGTCTCGAACACATCGACAACAACTTCACGCCACTGCCGCAAACGCTTATCGACGAGTTCGAGCCGGTGGAGAAAGTTGCGCTCGAAACAATAGACGAGGCGCGCCGGATGATATCCAGCCGCGACTTTGAAAAGGCCGACCTGTTCATGGTGAAGGCCAACGAGGCACGCCGCACGCTCTCAGCCCTGCGCGACCGCCAGATGCTGCGAATGCAGTCGGAAGAGGGCAACCTGCGCATAGAAATCCTATACCTCAACACCCTTCAGGAAACACAGGAGCTTATCTCCA
>CAKRMO010000070.1 GCA_934364765.1 uncultured Bacteroidaceae bacterium
CCGCAACATCTGGATGGTGGAAAAGGTAAGGAAACAGTTCGACGCCGCCGAGCAGGAGGTTTTCTACAATGTGCTCAAGGCGGGGCGCGACAACGGCAAGTTCTTCATAGAGGACGTGCGCCTCATGGCCGACATAATGCACTACACCCTCAAGGGGCTTGAAGTGCCTTATATATACGGCCGCCTCGGCAACGGCATGAAGGAGGCGATTTCGCGTCCCATAGTGGCGGGGCTCGTGCGCCGCGCCCTCGGAATGGGGCCGCTGAGGTGACAAACGGATTATGAACAAAACCAAATAACAGAAAATGGGATTACTAACAGGAAAAACAGCACTTATTACGGGTGCGGCACGCGGCATTGGCAAGGCCATAGCCCTGCGTTTCGCGGCAGAGGGCGCAAACATCGCCTTCACCGACCTTGTGATTGACGAAAACGGCAAACAGACCGAAGAGGAAATCGCAGCCCTCGGCGTAAAGGCGAAAGGATATGCCTCGAACGCCGCAAACTTCGAGGAGACGGCAACGGTTGTCGGACAGGTGAAGGACGATTTCGGCTCTATCGACATTCTTGTGAACAATGCCGGCATTACCAAGGACGGCCTGATGATGCGCATGACGGAGCAGCAGTGGGACGCAGTGATTGCCGTGAACCTGAAATCGGCTTTCAACTTCATCCACGCCTGCACGCCGATAATGATGCGCCAGCGCAAGGGCAGCATAATCAACATGGCTTCGGTGGTGGGCGTTCACGGCAACGCCGGACAGAGCAACTACGCAGCCTCAAAGGCAGGTCTCATCGCTCTCGCGAAGTCAATCGCCCAGGAAATGGGCTCTCGCGGAATACGCGCCAACGCCATCGCCCCGGGCTTCATAGAGACGGCGATGACCGCCGCACTTCCCGAGGACATCCGCAAGGAATGGACAAACAAAATACCCCTCCGCCGTGGCGGAAAGGTGGAGGACATCGCGAACGTCGCAACCTTCCTCGCCTCCGATATGTCGAGCTACGTTTCGGGACAGGTTATCCAGGTTGACGGCGGCATGAATATGTAACAAGAACCGCAGGAAAACAAAAATCCGGGGCCGCAGGGGAAAAACCGTGCGGCCCTGTTTATAGGAAAGCATTATGCAAGTTGTTTACGAGGACAACCATATAATTATAGTCAGCAAGGCGGCGGGCGAGATAGTGCAGGGCGACAGCACCGGCGACCGTCCGCTGAGCGAGGACGTGAAGGCGTATATCAAGGAGGCGTATGCCAAGCCCGGGGCGGTGTTTCTCGGCGTGGTCCACCGTCTCGACCGCCCGGCCATGGGACTTGTGATTTTCGCACGCACAAGCAAGGCGCTTTCGCGGCTCAACGAGATGTTCAGGGATAAGGACAGGATTCACAAGACCTATTGGGCTGTGGTTTCAAACCGTCCGCCGAAAGACGCTGACCATTTGGAGCAGTATCTTGTCAGAAACCCCAAGAACAACAAGACATACGTGGCGCGTGAGGGGGCGAAAGACGCGAAGCTCGCCGCGCTCGACTATCGCGTTGTGGCTCACAGCGACCGCTACTGGCTGCTTGAGGTGAAACTGCTCACGGGCCGCCACCACCAGATACGCTGCCAGCTCGCCGCAATGGGATGCCCCATAAAGGGCGACCTGAAATATGGCGCGCCGAGAAGCAATCCCGACGGCAGCATCTCGCTTCTCGCCAGAAAACTGGAGTTCGAGCATCCCGTTTCCCGCAAACAGATAAGCGTCGAAGCCCCGGTGCCCGCCGGAAAACTGTGGAATATGCTCGCAATAATGGCTGCGGCGGAAAAAGAACAGGCGTAAGTCAGAAAACACGGCAATGCAATTGCAACATATTTGTTTTTGCGCTAATTTTGCCGTGCAAGCGACGGCTTGGATAAGATAAAAAGTTGGAAATAATGAAAGCAAGCAGATTTACAGTTGCCGTATGTGCCGGGGCAATGCTTCTGGCCAGCTGCACCGACCGCCAGATGCAGGGCACAATGGCTGGAGGCTCGCTCGGCGCGATATTCGGTTCGAGCATCGGCGGACTTATGGGCGGGCCTCGCGGCAGCGATGCCGGCACAGCCCTCGGCATGGCTGTGGGCGCGGTGGTGGGCAATGCCGTAACAAGCCAGAAGAATCGCAAGGGAAGCACAAACATTGATGACTGCGACGACAGTTGCAACCTCCCCCCCTCGCGCCGCAATCCGCGCAACGGCGGAGAAGCGTCATACGTGTCGGGCATCGACGGACTGCAAGTGGAGAACATTCGCTTTGTTGACGAGAACCGCAACCAGACAATCGATGCCGGCGAACACGCGAAGATATTGTTCGAGATACACAACGCGGGAAACGCCACGCTTTACAACATCACGCCGGTGGTGTCGTGCAGCGAGCCGAAAAGGATAAGCGTCTCGCCGACGGCGATAATCGGAAACCTCGCTCCGGGCAAGGCGGTGGCATACACGGCTAACGTTGTGGCGTCGCCGAGGCTGAAGGACGGGGAGGCGAGTTTCAGGATAGCCTTCCAAGACGGCAGACGGACTGTTACCTACAAGAATTTTACGCTCGCGACCAAAGCTGCAAGGTAACAAAGACGCAGTGCGGGGGTTGCGTAATGCCCTCCTTGAAAATACGTATTGACCGATAGATAAGTAATTGCACCGCACTTCTGGCGTATTGCACACGCCCGAAGTGCGGTGCTTTTGCAATTTTGCAGCATTGATTTGCGGTGTTCGCTGATGCGGTTCATGCGGCGGTGTACAGGGCGTATGCCATACGCCCCTATAAATGGCGCAAAACCAATATCGCTAAAATTACATTTGATGTAGGAAAAACTACATAGGACGTAGTTTAAATTATGTCTGATATAATTCAAACTACATCAGACCTTTTTTCGCCACTTTGCAGCGCCTTGTTTTCCAGAAAACTAAAAAGATTGGCAGATTTGGGGGAAGGGCACAGACTGTCAGCGCATCATTTGGAAATGTCTTGAAGCTTTATCATTTATAAGTGATAAATTTGAAGATTTTGCGATTTTATCATTTATAAGTGATGAATTTGCATTAATTTTACGGTGTGAGTATCGTGATATTAGGAAGAAATTTTGACCGTTTGCGAAAAGCGAGAGGTGTTTCTTATGCAAAGACATGGTGAAATATGGATGCATTCAAAATAGAACTGTTTGAAAAGGAAACAGGGAAAGCTTTTCCCCATTTTTACACTCTTGGTAAGGAAGAGTGCGGTGAGCTGTACCGCCAGTTCTGTAGCAAGATGCAAATTCCCGAACTGAAAATGCCGGTTTTTGATTATCTGGAGCGCAAAGGTGCTTTTGTGGAAAATTTCAACGCGCTTCAGGAAGGCTTTGACGTTTCAGAACTGTTTGCTTGTTTGAAGGTAACGGCAGATATTATATATGTGTGCTGGGACAATTTTGAAACGACAGACAGAATGAGCTTGCAGGATTTTTCGCAGCACTTTGACGATATTTGGTTTCCCGCCGCTGATAATGTAATTGTGTTTCCGCAGGAAATGTCTTTCATGGTAATGGTCAGGCATGACGGTGCTGTGTATTTTTACAGGTGATGGGAACGCAGGTTTCACGGCTGATAATAAGAAAAACAAGATTTGAGGATATGAATAACAAGTTTTGCCGGTTTTGTTCAATAGTGCTGTATTTGCTTTTGGGGGCGGGTGTTTGCTTTGCAAAGGGCAGGGGATATGTTGTTGTGGCGTATGTAACTTCGTGGACAAGCGTAATGCCCGACCCTGCGCTGATGACGCATATAAACTATGCCTTTGGCAAGGTGAACGGAACTTTTGACGGCGTGAACGTTGACAATCCCGCCCGCTTGAGGAGAATTTCGGAATTGAAGCGGGCAAATCCCAAACTAAAGGTGCTGCTGTCGGTCGGCGGCTGGGGGGCGGGGAATTTCAGCGAGATGGCGGCGGACGAGGTTTGCAGGAGAAACTTTGCCAAGGACTGCAGACGGCTTGTGGAGGAGTACGGACTTGACGGCATAGACATAGACTGGGAGTACCCCACACAGAAAAGTGCGGGCATATCGTGCTCGCCCGACGACACTGAAAATTTCACCCTGCTTATGCGCGAACTTAGAAAGGCAATGGGAAGAAAGCGGCTCGTTACCTGTGCAACAATAGCGAGCGGGGAATATGTGGATTTCAAGAACTGCATAAAATATCTTGACTTCGTAAATGTGATGTCTTACGACATGGCAAGTCCGCCCAAACACCATTCGGCTTTATACCCTTCTGGCATTTCGGGCTGGATGACCACGGCTCAGGCTGTGCGGAGTCATTTGGAAAAGGGCGTGCCGGCTGACAAACTTGTAGTGGGGATGCCTTTTTACGGCAGGGGAGTCAAGCCGTATCAGGCGTATGTCAAGAACCCGCGTGCATTGCCGGGTGTTACGGAAAAATGGAGCGCGGAGTCGCAAGTGCCTTATATGGAAGATGACGGAGGAAACATGGTGCTGGGCTTTGAGAACCCCAAATCCATTGCCGCCAAATGCCATTATATAATAGAAAACAAATTGCGCGGAGGAATGTATTGGGAGTATGCCGATGACAATGAGGAGGGCGGCTTGCGCAGCGCGGTGGCGGAATGTCTTATGAAAAAGACAAAATGACAAGCAGCGTACAGGGCGTATGCGGTGCGCCGCATGATTGCGCAAATAATAAATAATCAGTGATTTATATCGCTGTAGGGGCGTATTGCATACGCCCTGAACTGCGCGGATTTGCAATGTTGCGGCAGCGGCTTGTGATGCGGTTCACGCGGTGGCATACAGGGCGAATGCCATTCGCCCCTGCATATATACCGTTGCAATCAATAAACAACATACATCGTCCATTTTATTTTCGCAAAACCATAATCGCTCATCTGTTCCTCAACCCCCGAAAACTACATCGGATGTGGGAAAAACCACATAGGACGCTGGAAAAATTATGTCTGATGTAATCCAGACTACATCAGACCTTTTTCTCCTGTTGCAAATCTCTGAAAAACAAAAAGTTATTCGTGATATATTTCGTGTGGGTATGTCTTTGCCGCTCAATGGGTTACGCTGTTTGGGCGGCTTTTGCAATGCCGTTAAAGATTTGGTGGGGATTTGGAGTGGAGCGGAGGGCGGTCGGGTGGAGGGTGGTTGCTGCCTCTTCAGGAACAAGTTGGCGGGATATATGCCGTGGAACGCGCATAGCCGCCCTGTGTTTTTCCGAATTGGGGAAATAGGGAGAATGTGCGGAGAGTGGGCGGCATTTTTTATGGAAACCGTGAAACGATATGTATATATGGCGGTTGCGGGACGGTGAAAATGCGTGATTTTGCAGGGTTGGGCTTCACTGGGCTTCAGACGGCTTGCGAACGGACGTATCTTTGCACCGTCAACGTTGATACACGAGCCGCATGACGCTGCAAGGCCCCTCACGGTGAGTGAAACCAAAAACTAACCAACCAAAACAAATTACCATGATTTATTACAACGTAATCAAGCGCAAGAACCCCAAGGACGGAACCGAGAAATTCTATGCGCAGGTCAAGAACAGCTCATATCTGACCCTTGAGCAGATAGCCGCAAACATCAGCCGCGAGTGTACCGTAACCGTGCACGACGTGAAGGCGGTGCTCTCCTCGCTTCAGGAGCAGATAATCCTTTCGCTCCAGGACGGCAAGAGCGTCAGGTTCGGCGACCTCGGGTCTTTCCGCGCAACCCTGAAGTCGAAGGGCGCGGAAAACAAGGACGACTTCCAAAAGAGCAACATTTCCCAAGTGAGGGTGCGCTTCACCAAGAGTGCCGCAATGCGTTCCGCGTTCGCGATAACCAACAAGGACGTGAAGCTCGTGAGTCTGGAGGAGGCCGGCGAAAGCGACAGCGGCAACGGCGGGAGCCAGGTTGACCCCAACGCCTGAAATTTCAGGGGAAATGAAACCCGCCTTGCCATGAGACAGGTGGGTTTATTGAAAACAATGAAAACCAAAACAGAAAGATTATGACTGAACAAGGCAAAAAAGTGATAGAGATAGTAATCAGAGTGTTGAAGGCTGTACTCGCCGCATTGTCCGGCGCGTTTGGCGGCAACGCCAAATAGTCTGCCGGGCGTATGAGAGCGGAAGGGACCTGAAAGTGAATTTCGGGTTCCTTCTTTTTTTGCGGACAGGCGGCTTGGCGGCGGAGAAGTTGTAAGAAAAAAAGAGGAAGCGTTAAAAAAGTGGCACTAAATTTTTGCATATCACAAAAGTATGACTAATTTTGCAG
>CAKRMO010000071.1 GCA_934364765.1 uncultured Bacteroidaceae bacterium
CCCCCCCCCCCCCCCCGATAAGTATTTTTAACACAAATGGTTATAAAAGGAAACAGGGCTGACTCCGCGTTTCCGTGCCCCTTTTGCCGTTTGCCCCATTTGGGGGTTGCGCGGCACGTTGCGCCTGACGGAAAATGGCGGCAGGGGGCGGATTTGCCTAAGGCGTTGTGTGACAGAATATTGGCAAAATCCGAAAAGTTTTTGTAACCATTTGGCTTTTAGTGCATTGCAGGTGGGCAAAAAAAGGTCTGATGTAATTTGAATTACATCAGACATAATTTTTCCTACGTCAAATGTAGTTTTTCCTACATCCGATATGGTTTTCGCGGTGTAGGGGAAAAAGAGTTCAGTTTTGGTTTTGCGGAAATTGTCGGGGCGCATGGCATACGCCATTGCGGAGGTGCAATTCATTGGCTGTTTGGATGGCGTATGGTTGTGCCGCTATTTTCCCGGGCCGTACTTGTCGCGGTAGGTCTGGGGCGACATCCCGGTGTATTTCCTGAACTCGTTGTGGAAGTTGCTGCGGTCGTTGAACCCCACCATGCCGTAGAGGTGGGAGATTTTCAGGCTCTTGTCGTTGCGTATTAGCTCCTGGGCGTATTGCAGCCTCAGCGCCATGCGCCACGAGCGGAACGACGTGTGGTGCACATACTTGAAGTAAGCGGACAGCTGGAGCCTCGTAACCCCGAGATCCTCCGCAATCTTGTCGGTGCTTGTCTCCATGCGCAGGTATCCGCGCCTCTTCACCCAGTTGTTGAGCTCTATCCTGAGCTGGGGCATATACCCCTCGGGCGACACGTCCACCGGCTTCTCGGGCTTGGCGTTCTTGGGCTGCGCCCCCGCCCGTATGAAAAAGTCCCCCGTAACGCTGTAGTTTGTCACCGACGACGCCACCCACAGGTAGTATATCGTGTAGAGCGCCACGAATATGTTGTAGGCGAGGTTTCTCAACGGCACGATTGCGAACACGAGGGCGAAAATCCCCACGCCGAGCGCACTGTAGAACAACGCCTTCACGGGGCGCAGGTAGTGGTCCACGTTTTCATCGTAGAAGCTTTCGAGCCGTGCCTGTGCCGTGCGCGACAGGTCGCGGAACGACACGGTGTGGATGCAAAGCTGCACGCAGTATGCCGCCACGGCGGCCGGCCACGCTATGTGGAACTCGCCGGGAAACCAAACCAGCGTGGCGGCAAGCACGGCCACCGCCGCCGTTACCGCCGCGAGCACGGTGGAGAACCTCCTGCGCGACACTCCGCCCGGGGAAATCAGCACCGAGGCGGTGTAGGTGAAGAGCAGGGCCTGGTATGAGCCTACGCATAGCGTGGTGAGCGAAAGAAGCGTGGGGTTCTCGTCCGAAACCTTGAAGTAGCCCGAGACGGCGAGAATGGCGAATGTGGCGAACAATATCCACCTCGCCCTCGAGACGGCGGCCCATTTGTCGCCGCGCGGAATGCGCGTGAGGGCAAGGAACACCGCCGCCGTGCCTATGATGGTGGACGATGTTATGGATAGCACGTAATGCGTTGTGAGATCTATCATAAACAGGGTTTCACGAAAAGCAAAGTTAGCGATTTTCCGCCATTCCGCTTTCCTGAAAACGCGAAACTGTGGCTCTTGGGTGCAAATTTCCGGATGCCGGAACGCGTTTTCGCCGATTTTTCAGGCGCGGTGCTTTGCAATTCAAGATATATGTGTATCTTTGGCACGAATTTTCCGTGGCTGACAGCCATGAAAACAAATGCCCGCCGTGGCGCTTGCTCCATACAGCGCAGGGCGGCCTCCCCGGCCACAGGGGCCAACGGGGCGGACGGGCGGATGAAATTGAATTCATCAACAAAACCAATTTATTAATAACTATTTGCAATGAAACAGATTGTACAATGGCTGGCAAGAACATTTGCCATGCTGCTCGTCCTTTCGTTTGGGGCGGGCGTTCAGTCGTTGAATGCGCAAGAGCTTGCTGACGGTTATTACTACATCAACACCACCGTTGCCGAATATGCCGGCCAGGGGTTGCTGTATGAAAACTCGGGAAGCACGGACCGCGTTCACGCAAAGGTGCACAATGCGGGCAGGAAGGTTACCAAGGAAGACCTCCCGTTTGTGTTCAAGTTCACGAAAGCCGAGGATGGCGAACACTACACCATCCAGAACTTCGTCAACAAAAAGTATTTCGGCCGTTTCGCCGATGCTGAGGACTCAAGTCCCGGCGGCGGCTTCGGCTTTGTTGACGACGCCACTAACTTCACCGTTGTGAACCATGACGGTGGCTACGGCTATATTATGGATTATGCCGGCGACCGTTATCCCGGCAAAGGCGGTGTGGTTCACGCCCAGAGCGACGGCTATGCAGGCTTCTGGGGCGATGCAACCAACATTTACGCGCACAAAGTATGGAATCTTGTGCCGGTTGACGAGGAGACGCTTTTCAACCCGGTGGAGGTTACCGAAGTTGAGGGCAACACCGAGGACGGCTACTACTACATCAACTTCAACGGCCTTGAGGACGCAACGACCTGCATGGTTCCCGTGCAGGACGGCGAGCTTTGGAGGCTCGGCGCATTCCCGCGCGAGGACGGCAACTTCGACCAGACGTTCGTTTGGCACATAACCAAGAACGCCGACGGCACATACGCGCTGAAGAATCTCGGCGCACAGGACCTCACTTTCATCGAGACAGTGGGCAAGGGCGAAAAGGAAAGCCCCTACATCCTTATGACGGGCGTTAACCCCGCAAGCTTCAAGTTCAAGTACATGAGCGACGGAAGCGTGTACCTCTACACCACAGACAACGCCTACAACTTCTCCGTGGCTTCTGACGGCAACGTGGGCACAGTCAAGGCGCAGAACACAAATTCCTCCGCACAGTTCATCCCTGTCCCCGCAGACAAGATAACAAACTCGCTCAAGCTCAACGCGGCGATAACCACCGCGCTCGGCAACCAGTTCACCGTGGGCACTAACCCCGGACAGGTTTCGCAGGAGGACTATGACACCTTCAACGCCGTGCTCGAAAAGGCACAGGCAGCCAAGGACAGCGAGGACGACAACTCCGCGCTCATAGCCGAGCTCAATGAGGCCACCGCAACTTTGCAGGGCAAGGTAATCCCCATTGAGGAGGGTTACTACACCTTCAAGAACGGCGAGAACGACGTTTACCTCAAACCCTACTTCAGGGACAACATCTGGTATCTCGGCCACGATGCGGTTGACCCAACAATGGACGCATCCGCTGTGTGGCACGTTGTGAAGAACGCCGACGGCAACCTCGTGCTCAAGAACTGCGGCACACAGGACTCCACCTACATCAAGTCCAACGCCTCGGGCAACAGCTGGGGCTTTGTCCAGATGTCAGGCACAAGCAAAACCTACAACTCCTTCAAGCACCAGTACAGCAACGTGTTCAAGCTCTACGCGAGCGACAACGGAAACTTCTGGAACGCTGACGGCGGCAACCGCATCTCCTCCAACAACGACTACCACCCGCTCGACGGCGTTTGGTACGTAGAGAAGGTTGCAGAGGCCGACATTCCTTTCTTCACAAAGCTCAACGAAGCCATAACCGATGCAGCCGGCGTTGTGAAGGACTCCAAGGTGGGCCCGAACCCCGGCGACAACCTCGGCGACGCGACAGAGCTCAACGCGGTCATCGAAGAGGCGCGCGCAATGTATGACGAGGCTTCGGCTTCCGACGGCGAAGTGGACGGCATGATTGCAAAACTCAACGACGCAGTACAGAAGTTCGGCGAGCAGGACCACTCGATGCGCGGCATCGAAGACGGCTACTATTATATTGTAAGCACGCAGGACGGCTTCCAGGAGAAGGGCAAGATTGCAATGTATGTGCCAAGCACGAAAATAGTAAGCTGGAGGGTGCTTCAGGAGAAGAACGGGCAGTTCCTCTTCAACATAAAGAACCTCGGCGACGGCACATACTCCGTGCAGAACGTGGAGTTTGAACGCTACATAGGCAGCAACTCCGCAAACGGCGTGGCAACAACCGCAGAGCAGGCCGTGGGACAGAAGTTCGAGTACGGCAACGGCACGTGGCTCATCTCCAACACCGTTGACAACCTCAAGACTTACAAAACCGAGTCAACCGGCGTAATCAACATCAACGACGGAAGTAACATAAAGAACTGGACGCTCAAGAGGGAACTTGACCAGAAAACCATTGACAGCATTAAAGTGGCTTCTGCCCCCGTGCGTGTAAGAGAAGACATGATCAGCGCGCTGCAGAAGGCAGAGCCGGCTTACAAGGGCGTGTTCAAATATGTTTCCGACCACAACGACGGACTTCTCAAGGAAACCAACGAGACCAACCCGCTTGAGGGACAGATTTGGGGCACGCAGGTGAACGACACTTACACAAGCTACGCGCACCTCATTGACGGCGACCTCAACACCTGCTTCCAGAGCTCCTGGGACAAGGGCGCGTGGGGCGATGCTGTTGAAGAGGGCAAGGGCCAGCAGTGGCTGCAGGTTGACCTCCGCAGCAACCCCGTTGACAACTTCGAGTTCTACTTCGGCCTCCGCAACAACGACTGGGGCTGGAAGGAATGCTGGAGCAACATTGATGTTTACGCTACAAACGATGGCGGCGTAGCAGGCAAGGAAACCCTTGATGCAAATGAATGGACATACGTGGGCAACTACAAGGACATCACTTCCTACATCAAGCCCGACGATGCCAACATGAACAGCACTGGCCGTTACATTTACTATCCTATCACCGGTCTCGACCAGACTTACCGCTACATCCGCTTCGTTGTGAGGAGCACTATCGTTCCGCAGTCCTGCATGATGTACACAATCGGCGATTTCCAGGTTTACAAACTCGTGCCGGATGAGGAGAACTCTCCTTACGCATACGTTGACGGTCTGAAAGACCTCGCTGACGAGCTGAAGAAGCTCATCGATGACGGCAACAAGAAAGTTGACGAGAACGAGGCAATCACCCGCGAAGAGGTTGACAAGATGATAGAGCTTACAAACAAGGTTGTGGCTCTCACTCCGAACACCGAGCCTCTTGACAACAGGATTGCGGAGGTTAGGGCTTACATCGGTAAGTTTGGCGACAACGACGAATGGGGCGATGTAACTTCAGATCAGTATGCGGCTATTCTCGACGCTGTTGACGCTGCTGACTCCTACGATCACGAACGTCCCACTGTGGATATCCTCGATGCACACCTTGCAACCCTCAACGAGGCCTTCGCCCTCTACAAGAGCCAGCAGAAGCAGCCCGAGGCAAATGTGTGGTATTATATCTCGAATATGGACCAGGAGCGTCCGGGCTACGATCAGGATGGCGACGGCGGCACAAGCAACAGCATCTACAGCCGTTTCTGCTACGGCAACGTAATCCTTGCCCCGACAACCAATGCCACAAAAGAGGCTTATTGGGATGACTGGAAAAATGCAGTCAAGTGGGGCGGCTACGACCACGCAAGCGCAACCCGCGACGAGAGCATTGCTACCAATCCCTACGCTATGTGGCGTCTTGTGAATATGGACGTTGAAGGCGAAAACGATACATTCTACGCACTCCAGAACCGTGCCACGGGTCTCTACCTCGGCAAGTACGGCAACCAGAGCGGCACTGGCGGTATGTCGGCAGAGCCTGTTCCCTACCGTGTGGTTCTTGGCAAGAGCGGTGCGTTCTTCTTCAATTGCGCCGACAAGGTGGCAAACAGCAACAACATTCCTCTCCACGCGGACGGACGCAGGCTTCTTGTAAGCTGGGGCAGCGGCGAGAACGGTCCTTCCTCATGGACTCTCGAGCCTGTTGACGAGGAAGTTGAGAACCTCGAGATCGACATCAAGAACAACGCCGCAACAATCCTCACCCTGCCGTACTATTACCACGACCAGAAAATGCTCAACGCTGACAACGGCATTGAAACCTACGGCATCAAGGGCATATCGGAAGACGGCACCAAGCTGCTCCTCTACAAGAAGGGAAGCTTCGCAGCCGGCGAACCCATGATAGTTGTTGCAGGCGAGATAGGCAGCCTTGAGGGCGATGCTGAGGCGACAACCAAGATGTTCCTCCCGCTCGCAAACGAGTACAGCCTCGTTCCCGTTGCAGCCAACGGTCTCGTGGGCGTGTTCGACTACACTATGCTCCCCGCAAATGTGGGCATAATTCAGGGCGACTCCGTAATAGCAACTGAGGCTGACGTAACGGCAGTCATCGGTCAGCGCGGCTACATCGACGCAAGCCAGATAACCAACATGGAGGGCGTTGACACCGACCTTAC
>CAKRMO010000072.1 GCA_934364765.1 uncultured Bacteroidaceae bacterium
GCCCATAGTTGTGAAGTCCGCCGCCGTGCGCAGGATTGCTTACGTATATTTCCTTTTTTGTCCCTGCCACCACGTTCCACATCTTCTGCTGCACCGACATGGGGCGCGCCGCGTCATAAACCTTCAGCGTTAGCTTCGGGTGGCTTCGGCGCAGGATGTGCTGGGCGCGCCTCAGGGCTTTCGCCGCCAGGGGGTGAAGGTAGGCCGTTTGCAGGTCGGTGTACAATTTCCGTCCCGTGAAATTGTCGGGGCGGGTGTACATCAGGCTCACGAGGATGGTGGAGTCTGTGTCGCTGATTTTCACCATTCCCTGACGCTCCATTGACTGTTCGGTTGGCGTTTTCACATTTTTCTGCGCAAACGAAACTTGAAAGGCGAGCGTCTGCAATACCATGAAAATGAGAACCGCCGCTTTTGCCACGCCGTCTGTTTTGTATCCTGTCATATTCTTTCTGCGTCTTTTACCTTTCAAAATCTATAAGTTCGCCGTCGGGAAGCACCGAGCGGGCTGTTATGCCAAGTTTCACGCCGGGGCGGGCATTGGAATAGAATATCACCGTAGCCCTTCCGTTTTCGTCTGTCAGCACATCGGGATTCCAGTAAAGGGTGCGGCGCATATCGCTTTGATCGGGAAGGTCGCGCTTTCTGTAATCGGGCGAGGGGAACCCGTCATCGCCGCTGTAGCCGAAAAACCTCACCACCTTTGTCTTGCCCTGCTCCTTCATCATGCTGCGGTTTCCGTTGCCGTATAGAAGTATGGCGGTAAACCTGTCGGTTTTCGAGCCGAAGTTCGGAAGCACGCGCCTCATTTTTTCCTGGTCGGTAATAACGTACACCCTGCTCACCTCGCTCGCAAAAACCGTGAGGTTGTCCATGTGGTCGTTGCTGTTTTGCTCCGTGTTGTGCATGAAAACCACCGCCGGGCGGTTGCGGTAGGTGAACTTGTAATCAACTCCCGCCAAGTTTGCGCTCTCTGTGGTGTAGTCAAACTTGCTGTTTATGCTTTTGAGCAAATCCCAGAGCAGCGGATCGTCCTCTCCCCGGTCGCAATACTTCATTGCCTCGAAGTCAATGTTGTAGCAGATGTCCGCATTGCGCTTGGCGAAGTCCTCGCCGCCGTTCCAGCGGTCCTGCGTCCTGTCGTTGCGGCTTTTTCCCCTCACCACAGCCTCGCCGAGAATTATGTCGCCCTTGCTGACGGTGTCCTGCCACGCGAACAGATAGCTTTGCGCCACCTCAGGCTTGTGTATGTATGAACTGAGGCCGAACTCCTGTATGTCGAACATCCTTGGCTTGGGGGCGAAACTGCGGTCGAGGAATATGCGCATCGTCTTAGGCTTTCCGTTCTCGTATGTATAGAAGCGCCCAACGCCCTCGCCGTAGTATGCGGGCGGCATCATGGCAAACCCGCCGGCGGAATCGGTCTTGCACTCTCCCGTCATCCTTTTCCCGGGGAAACGTATGTCAACTTTCAAATCCGCCCCGGCTATCGGCAAGCGTTTGCCCCTGCCCGCAAGCAAATACCCATTCAGCAGCTGCCCCTGCTCCGACGGCTGGACGAGCTTGAACGGTTTCCTGCCTGTCATTTCGCGGAAGTCATACCTGCGCCAGCCTTGCACGAGCAGCAGAAGGTCGAGCCATTTGGCGTGGGTTTCGTCATCCGCCTCAAAATAATATTCCGGATGGGAGATGTAACCCTTCAGGTCTGAGGAAAGCAAAAGATTTTCGGCTATTCCGCAGTCCCTGCCGTTGAGCTCCGCATCGCGGTCGTGCACGGCGAGCGAGAAATATGCGTTGCAGGGGTTGCCCTGCCTGTCGGACAGTTTCATTTCGAGAACAATTGGGGCAAAGGGCTTGTAAACTTCCGCGTTCTGCCTCACTTCCAAGTTCACGGGGTAACTTGGGCTGCGCCACACCAGACGCTCCCACAAAATGTCGCCGTCCGCATTGAAAAGCGTTATTTGGTTTATGCCGTAGTGCAGACGTTTTTCGTCCGTCTCCCAATGCGTCCTGCCGTTGAGGGGAATGCTGTCGAACGCACACAAAGCCCCACGGCAGGTTATGCTTATCCCCATATATTTGCCGTTGAGGTCGGGCGTGGGAGTTATGTCAAGGACGGCTTTCCCCGCTTTTCGCTCCAGCGTTGCCGCAATGCCGCACTTTCTTGCGGCAGGGAGGGCAAACTCATGCTTTTTGCCCCCGATTTCCACCACGGCCTTGAGGGAGCTTTTCCACGAGGGGACGACAAACTCCCCCATGCCCTCATGCTGCGTTTTGGACGTGCAGACTTCCTTTTCACCGTCAATCAGCCTGCATTCCGCGAAATTTATCGGATTGCCGCTTTTGTCTGTTATGCGATAGGCTACCTTTTGCGGAGTCCCGCTTTGAACCAGCGCACCTCCCTCCGGGTAAAATTCTGCATACACGCCGTTTTTCCTAGCCGAATCTCCGCGCAGCGTGTTCGGCTCTTTGCGCAACATGGGCAGCTGATCTTCGCCATTGGCTTTATATATAAAAGGACTCGTATAGTTACCGGAATTATCCTTCGGCTGATATACCGGCACCACACGCGAAAAACAATATTCGCCGTCCCAGTTAAGCATGGCGCGGGTAAAGGCGCGTATCTCGTAAAAGCCGCCGTGTATAAGGTTTGACAGAGGGATGCTTCCCGAAGCCTGTCCGTCGGTAATTTCGTAACTCTTGCGTTCCACGGTGTTGCCGTGGTCATCGAGCAGTTCCACATACAAAACTTTGCTCAAGTCGGTGTATTTTAACGACGAAGCCCTCACCACATAGGCTTTGAAATACACCGTTTCGTCTATGAAATATGCGTTGTTGTCCAAGTGCAGGTAAACCTTCTCCTGCGTATAGCGGCTGTCATAAAGGGCAATTTCCTTGAAATGTTTCATGAAACTGCCGCCGCCGGCAGCACCCTGTGCATACGAAATGGCTAAGGAGGCAAGCATGACAACTAAAATACAGATGCGTTTCATGGCTGCTATGTTTTTGTTGTGAAACTGTTTTTGTCAGAGTATCTTTTGCTTAAAAAGTTCCCTTGCCGCAGTGTCGAGTTCCTCATACCATTCCTCTCCGAACGCCCTTACGAGCGGGGATTTCAGAAACTCGTACACGCGGATGCCGTTTTTCGCGCCGAGCTTGCGTGCACACCCGCAAATGTCACAGCGGTTATAGTTTAGGGCCGCCATGCCGTTGCTCAGCCTTGAGACGCGGATTGGGTAGAGTGCACAAGAGATTGGCTTCACGAATTTTGTCTTGCCTTCGGCGTATGCCCTTTCAAGGGCGCAAAGACAACATCCGCCCTCCCCCATGCAAGTGAAAACGCAGTTCTTGCCCTTTACGATGCTCGTAACAAGGTCGCCGTCGCGGTCTTTGTATGCCACGCCCTGTTTGCGTATCAGGTTAAGGGCGGCGTGGCTCAACTTGTCCTTCACGAAAGGCACGGCTTCCTCTATCTGCCTTATTTCTTCGGCGGTTACAGGCGCACCGGCATCCCCCTCTATGCAGCACGCGCCTTTGCACACGTCCAAATCGCAGCAAAAGTATTCCGTGATGCACTCCGAGGAAACTATCGCGTTGCCTATCTCAATCATTGTATTGTATTGTCCGCTGCCCATAACAGAACTTTTACCATTTTATTGGTGCCTTGCCTTGGCTTTCGAGGTAGTCGTTGGCAAGGGTGAAATGATGGTTGCCGAAAAATCCCCTGTAGGCAGACAATGGCGAGGGATGGGCAGACTGGAGCACGAGGTTCTTCGTGCGGTCTATCAATGCGCCCTTTCTCTGCGCGTATGCCCCCCAAAGCAGATAGACTATGCCGCTGCGCTTTGTGGCAAGGGCGCGTATCGCCGCGTCGGTGAACTCCTCCCAGCCCTTGTTTTGGTGAGAGCCTGCCTGATGCGCTCTCACGGTAAGGGTGGCGTTGAGAAGCAGCACCCCCTGTTTCACCCACCGCGTAAGGTCGCCGCTCGCCGGCGCCGGATTTCCCGTGTCGGCCTGCACCTCCTTGAATATGTTTTCGAGCGAGGGCGGGAATTTTACCCCCTCCGCCACCGAGAAACTCAGTCCGTGGGCCTGGCCGGGTTCATGATACGGATCCTGTCCTATGATTACGACCTTCACCTCGTTGAAAGGGCAAAGGTTGAACGCATTGAAGATTAGATTGCCCGGCGGATAGCAAACGCCGCTTGCGTATTCCCTGCGCACAAACTCCACAAGGTTTGCAAAATACGGCTTTTCAAATTCCCCGGCAAGCGCGTCTTTCCAGCTGTTCTCTATCTTTACATTCATGAGCGTTGTTTTTGGGGGACATCACACCGTGGGCAGCTGCGAGCCGTTTATCTTGCGGTACAGGTCGAGCGAAAACACGTCGGTCATTCCCGAAATGAAGTCTATCACGGCCATAACCTTTTCGTAAAGCGTCGGCGCGCCGAACTGATACTGCGACGATATGCGGCTAAGCAGCAGTTTGCTGTAAGTGTTCTCCGGCGTGAGGGCAGCCTTGAGCACAAGATCCAGAAGCGTATATATAATATGGTATCCGGCAAGCTCTATGTCAAGCACATCGCGGCTGCGGTATATTTTCTCCACCGCCACCTCGCTGCTGTGCCTGTAGGCTTGAGCTATGCAGGGCGTTATGTGGTCTGTCAGGCTGCCACCGAAGGTTCCCGACAGTATGGCGTCCTCATTTTCCAGAAACACATTCACACACTCATGCTCCAGGAGGTTTATCACGCGGGAGCGGTAATACACTATCTTTTCGTTTTGGTCGGTAACATACGGATAAGCCTTCCTTATGTGTTCACGGTCGCAGTCCTTGAAAAAACCCAAAAGCAGGTCGCTTGTCTCTTCAAAGGTGAGCAGCCGCAGCTTGTAGGCATCCTCTATGTCCATAATCTCATAGCAAATGTCATCGGCGGCCTCAACAAGATAAGCCAAAGGATGGCGGCAATACTTCACCATGCCGTCATGGTTTTCAAGGCATATAAGCCCGAGTTCTTCGGCAATTTTCACAAACGCCTCGCGTTCTGACTCAAAAAAGCCGAATTTCTGTTTGGAGGCGAGCGAGGAGGAGAACGGATACTTCACAATCGAGGCGAGAGTGGGGTATGTCATTACAAAGCCTCCCCTTCTGCGCCCGTTGAACTGGTGGGTCAGTATTCTGAACGCATTGGCGTTGCCGTCAAAATGCGTTATGTCGTTCCATTGCGCCTCCGTGAGCTGCTCGCCCGTCTTGGGGTCTTTGTAATGCTTCATCCTGCCGCCGCTTTCGCTCTCGGCGAAAAAGCTCGCTATCGCCCTTTCGCCCGCGTGTCCGAATGGGGGGTTGCCCATGTCGTGGGCAAGGCAGGCGGCGGAGACAATCGCCCCGAGCGACACGGCAAAGTCCTCGCCAAGGTTTTTGTGGCGTTCCATAAGCTCGTGGCCGCAGTCCAAGCCAAGCGAACGTCCCACGCTCGACACCTCAAGGCTGTGGGTGAGGCGGTTGTGCACGAACACGCTGCCCGGAAGCGGGAACACCTGCGTCTTGTTCTGCATACGGCGGAAAGGGGCGGAAAAAATCAGGCGGTCGAAATCGCGCTGGAACTGCGTGCGGTCTTCCTTAACGGTGTCATACCTTTCCTCCAAGCCATAGCGCTTGTTGGTGGTTAGCTGTCTCCAATTCATCTTCTCCATTTTCCGGGCCGCAGTTTTGCTTTATACGAGACACAAAGTTACGCAAATTCCAAATAACCCGTCCCGCTTTTGCAAAAAACATTGCCCTACAAAATCCTGCCCGCAAGCGTGAACTTCAATACCGGGTACACCCGCCAGTTGTCCACAAACTTGGAGATGTCATCGCTGCCCGCGTCATACATGGCATCCTTGAATTTTATCTCAGCTCCGTCCTGATACACTTTCAGCCTGCCCATGAACTGGCAGCCCGCCTCCACGCGGAAGCCGATGCGGTTTTTCGGCACAAGACGGCCGCAGCCCAAGCCCAGATAGGGGCGGAAGCCGTTGCAGCGCACATCACCGGCTACACTTAGATTGTCATTGAACCTCACATTGTACTTGCCGACAGTCGCCCCCACCTGATCGAGTATCTGCCGCCTGTAAGGCGCGTTTTCCGGACGGTTTGGATAAGTGCAGCCAAAAATACGAAACGGAGGAAATTTCTATGACAGCAGTTGCAACACCCGATGCGGCACGGCTGGTCTTTGCTGCCGTTGCAG
>CAKRMO010000073.1 GCA_934364765.1 uncultured Bacteroidaceae bacterium
CCTACAACACGGCTGCCAACAAGAGCAACGAGATGTGGGTTGACGATCAGGGCGAGTGCAACTTCGGCGGCGATGACGACTACAGCCACAAGGTTAAGGTTAACGTCAAGGGCATGACATTCTCTGTTGAGAATGCCGAGAACCAGTATGGCAAGGCTGCCACGATCATCGGCGGCAAGGTGCTGAAGAATGCTGCCACCGTTGAGAAGGACCGTGGCCAGAGCATCAAGACCGACAGCATAGTTTACTATGTGAAGGTTGACGGAACGTCTTACGGCTACCTCAAGGTGTCGGGCTACCTGAGCGCATCAACCGGAACATACTAAGCAGCGGCTTAGATAATACACTTTTAACCCTCCCCGGGCATTCAAATGTCCGGGGATGGTTTTTTTATTGCCGTTTTTCAGCGGCTTTAATACATTTCCAGCAACAGCCAGAACCGGGGCGGCGTGTTGTGCGCATTTGAAAATATGGTGCATAAGCGCCGTCGTATGCTGTAGGTTTTCCGCCGTATTCCTTTAAAATTCGCGAAAGCATTGGGAAGTCGTTTAACGCGTTGATTGATACGGTTTTACACAAACCTTGCAATGCTGTTGCAAGTTCTTGTTTTTCAGATGTTTGTAAACGCCCCCAAAAGGTCTGATGTAGTTTAAATTATATCAGACATAATTTTTTCTGCATCGGACATAGTTTTTCCTACATCCGATGTGGTTTTCGTTGTGTTTGGGAAAGGACGGGCGATTATGGCTTTGCGATAGTTGTAGCGGCTTATGGCATACGCCCTGTACACCACCGCATGAACCGCATTGCAAACTGTAGCAAAAACATTATAACCACGCGCAATTCAGGGCGTATGCCATACGCTCCCTGCGGCGGCGCAATTCGTTTGTTGATTGTGTGTTGCGCGTTTTTCCTGTATTCTGCTGTTTGAAAACACAACGTAAGTGCGGCGCAATCCGAAAATCATCAATCATGTTTTGCAAAAACGGCGCAAATATGGGCATGAGATGTGTGCCGCTATGGTTGTTGGAAATGCCGTGTGTGGGCAAATATCTAATTTTGCATTGTGGAAACAAATCGTGTGAAACCGTGGAGAGCCGCTTTCAAGGCGGCGTTTCCTTATACCATTCCCATTTTTGCCGGCTTCTGGTTTATGGGAATGGCATACGGACTTCTTATGAGCAGGGAGGGCTTCGGCTTTCAGTGGCCCATGCTTATGGCCATGACAATTTTCAGCGGATCGGTGGAGTTTGTCGCCGTGCGTATGCTGTCGGGGAGTTTCCAGCCGCTGCAGTTCTTTATGATAGCCTTGTTCATATGCGCCCGCCATTTGTTTTACGGCATTTCTATGCTCGAAAGGTTCAGGGGCATGGGCTGGAAGAAAATCCCGCTGATATACGGAATGTGCGATGAGACATTCTCGGTGAACTACAGCGCCCGCATTCCCGACAACATCGACAAAGGGTGGTTCATGCTTTGGGTTACTGTGCTCGATTTCCTTTATTGGGTTAGCGGCGCGACCATTGGCGGGCTTTTCGGCTCGTATGTGAAGTTTGACACTCGGGGGCTCGGCTTTGTGATGACCGCGATGTTTGTAACCATTTTCACGGAGCAGTGGATGAAGGAGAAGAACCATGCTGCCTCCCTGCTGGGCATCGGGCTTTCGGCGGTGTCGCTTCTGGTTTTCGGGGCAGAGAGCTTTGTTGTGCCGGCAATGCTGGCGATGGTTTTGTGTTTTATGGGTCTCAGAAAAAGACTTGAGGAGGCGGACGCATGACCCTCACGCAGCAAATTGCCACGGTGGCGATACTTGCGCTTGCCACGTCGCTCACGCGCTTTGTGCCGTTCGTGCTGTTCCGTGGCAGCCGCACTCCGCGCTATATACATTATTTGAGCCAAGTGCTGCCTCCGGCAGTGTTCGGAATGCTTGTGGTGTATTGCATGAAGGATGTGGATTTCGCGGCGGGCAGCCATGGCATGCCCGAACTTACAGGCGTTGCGCTGACGGTGGGGCTGCATCTGCGCTGGCGCAGGATGCTCGTGTCAATAATGGGCGGCACGCTGTGCTATATGCTGCTTGTGCAGTATGTGTTTTGTTAGAATTTCGCGCACAGCCCAATGGCGAGGAGCAGTCCGAAGACAAGCATATTGCGCGATGTGAGGCCGAGCACGCGGTTCAGCCCGCGCCCTTGGTTTATCCTCACCATTGTTTTCCATGTGGCAATGTGGGGGAATAGGTAAAGCAAGGGCAGGATTGCGGCGGCATATTTGCCGCAGAAGGCGAGCGAGAGTGTCAGCGCACAGGCGGCTACGCCCAGAAGCAAGTAGAGCCTTTGCCCGAATTTCCCGCCGAGCATCACTATTATGGTGCGCTTGCCGCTTTGCTTGTCTGTGGTGCGGTCGCGATAGTTGTTTAGCACAAGAAGCGTGTCTATGACCAGCCCGCAGGCTGTGGCGCATATTATTATTGGCGCGTTGATAGTGGCGGTTTGCAGATAGTATGTGGCAGTTACAGGCACGAGACCGAAGAACGCCAGAACAAGAATGTCGCCGAGACCTATGTAGGAGAAGAGGGTGGTGTAGAGAAAGGCGAACACCACGCACGCCCCGCCGAGAAACACGAGCCACAGCCCGGCTTCCCTGACCAGCAGGCAGCCGAAGATGCACGCCAGCGACACGGTGAAGACAATGCCCACGCGCATTGCCGTCGGTGAAATCCAGCCTTGCGCCGTTGCGCGCCTGGGGCCGAGGCGGTCTTCCTTGTCAGAGCCGTGCATGAAGTCGTAGATGTCGTTTATGAGGTTTGAGGCAATCTGCATGAGCGCCGCAAACGCAACGCAGATAATGGCGGGAAACCATTTGAAGCCTCCGTCGGCGTATGCCATGGCACACGCAACTATCACCGGTATCACCGCCGCGCTCAATGTTTTGGGGCGCGTGGCGAGCAGCCACGCTTTCGGCGAATTTCTCCTTACGTTATTCTCGTCCATGTTGCTTTAGCGTGCTTATTGGAAGTCAACGACCGTAATTCCGCTCCCGCCGAACTGCACGTGCTCGTCGTGGAACGAAACGTTTCCCGGCACGGTGCGCAGGTATTGGCGTATAACCTCGCGCAAAGCCCCCGTGCCTGTGCCGTGGAGTATTCTTATCCGCGCCACTCCGAGCAACTGGGCATCGTCAACAAACGACATCACTGTGCGCAGGGCTTCTTCGCCGCGCATCCCGCGCACGTCTATGTCGGGCTTGAAATTATTCTTGCGCTCGTCCACCGCCATGCGGGTGGAGCGGCTGAGGTAGGCGGCATCCTGTAACACCTTCTTTTCGGGCGCGGAGTCGGCGACGAGGCGTTTTGCGTCAACCACCACCTGCATTGTGCCGAACACCACGATGGCCTTTTTGCCCGACACCTCTTTCAGCAGTCCCACGGAACTTTGCCCCTTTATCCTCACGTAGTCTCCGGGCTTGGGCATGGCGGAGGATTTTTCCTGAACGGAATTTTGCGGCAGGGGTTCGCCCTTTTTGTCGTCAACTCGGCGGCGGCGCTCCTCGCGGCGTTGCTTGCGGCGTTGTATCTGCTCCATTTTGCGCTGTATGGCGTCTTCCTGTGCGTTAGCGTCCACTTCGTCAACTTCTTTCTTGAAATCCTCGAGTTCGCGGCGCACTTCGCGCGTCTTTTCGCGCTCGGCCTGCATTTCACGTATGGAGCGTATGGTGTTCTCTATTTTTGCGTTCGAGGCGTCAAGCAGCTGCCTTGCGTCCTCCTTGGCTTTGGCTATGACTTCCTTGCGGCTGGTCTGCAGCTCCTGCATTTCGTGCTCGTAGCGGCTTATGATTTCCTCAAGACGCTTTTCCTGCAGGTGCACCTTTTGGCGTTTCGTCTCCCAGTAGCGTTTGTCGCGCACAATGTCGAGCAGGTATTTGTCGCTGTCGATGTATTCCTTGCCCACAATCTGCGACGCGTCCTCTATAACGTCCTGCGGAATGCCTATCTTCTTGGCAATCTCCACGGCAAACGAACTTCCCGGCTGGCCAATCTGCAATTGGAACAAAGCCTGCATCTTTTCGCGGTCGTAGAGCATCGCGCCGTTCACCACGCCGGAATGCCCGTCGGCGTAACGCTTCAGGTTCTGGTAGTGGGTGGTTATTATGCCGTATGTGCCGCTTGCGATGAAACGCTTGAGTATCGCCTCGGCAAGTGCGCCGCCTATCTGCGGCTCCGTGCCGCCCCCGAACTCGTCTATCAGCAACAGGCTGCGCGGCGAGGCGTGCCTCATCATCATCTTCATGTTCAAAAGGTGGGAGGAGTAGGTGCTGAGTTCGTTCGTTATGCTCTGCTCGTCGCCTATGTCGATGAATATGCTGTCGAACACGCCGGTCTTGGAGTTTTCGCGCACTGGTATGGGAAGCCCGCACTGAAGCATATATTGCAGAAGTCCCACTGTTTTGAGGCATACCGACTTGCCGCCGGCGTTAGGGCCGGAGATTATTAGAATCCTGCGGCTTGAGGAAATTTCGATGTCAAGCGGCACAACCTTTCCCCCGCGCCTTTTGAGCGAGGCGGAGAGTATCGGATGCACGGCCTGCACCCAGTCTATCACGGGATTGTCGCTCACCTGCGGCTCCACGGCTTGCATACTTTCGCCCACAAGCGCCTTGGCGCGTACAAAGTCAATCTCGCCCATGAAGTGGTAACTTGGTATAATGTTGCCTATCTGCGGACGAATCCAGTCGGTTATTTCTTTGAGTATCCTTATTATCTCGCGTTGCTCCGCGCCTTGCAGCTCGCGTATGCGGTTGTTCGACTCCACAACTTCGGTCGGCTCTATGAACACGGTCTTTCCCGTTGCCGACTCATCGTGTATGATGCCGCGGAATTTGCGCTTCAACGCCGGGGCTACGGGTATCACAAGCCTGCCGTCGCGTATGGTGGGGGCAACGTCCTTGTCGATAAGCCCCTCGCGCTGTGCCGAGGAAATGATGGTGCGCAGCGAGTGCGAGATGCCCCTCTTGGCGCTTTCAATCTCCGAGCGTATGCGGGCGAGTTCCGGCGAGGCATTGTCCTTTATCCTGCCGTATTTGTTGAGAATGGCATCGGCGCGCTCCACGATTTCGGGGAAAACCGCCACGCCGTCAACAAGGCGCAACAGTGCGGGGTAGGGCGAAGCCTCCTCACCGTCCTCGTCCGTGCCGCGTTTCAGAAAGCTCACGATGTCTGAAATAGTGGAGAGCGAACGCTTGAGGTCGAAAAGTTCAAGCTCCTCAAGATGCGTGCCCTCAAGGCGTATGCGCATCAGGGCCTGGCGTATGTCTATGAAGTTTTCCACTGGAAAGTCGTCATCCTCGCTGAGGATTTGGCGCATTTCCTTCACCTGCTCCAGACGTTCGCGTATTTCGTCGCCTTCGTGAAGCACCTCCATTTTGTTGATGCACTCCACGCCGAGTTCAGAAAGACACCGCCCCTTGAGCATGGTGCGAATTTCGTTGAAACCAATCTTTTCTTCGAAATTATCGGGATATATCATTATGTTCTAACTTATTATCTAAATATTAGCACCTTAACTTCCTGCAAAATTACTAAAAATGCAAAAGCCCTCAAAAAACCTCAGTCATAATTTGCCAGTTTGCGGGGGTTTCGCTAATTTTGCAACGTCAAATTCGTGGCATTGCCGCATTTTGCGACAAGGAGAGATGGTAGAGTGGTCGATTACACCGGTCTTGAAAACCGGCATACGGCGACGTATCGGGGGTTCGAATCCCTCTCTCTCCGCAGCAGAGTCCTGTAAGTCGAAAGACTTGCAGGATTTTCTCTTTTTAGGCCGACTTTTAACTGGGCATAATTGCTGGGAAAATAAAGCGAATGTGTAACAAATATAAGGAAAAATAACGATGCAGGACTTTGCTGCAATTGATTTTGAAACAGCCAACAACGAGCGGTCATCGGTCTGCTCTGTTGGCGTGGTCATAGTGCGTGGCGGTGAGATAGTGGACAAGTTCTACTCGCTCATCAAGCCCGAACCAGAGTATTATAACTACTGGTGCAATCGGGTGCACGGCTTGTGCGCCGATGATACGGAAGATGCACCTATTTTCCCTGAGGTGTGGAAACAAATAAAACCGAAGATAGCCGGACTGCCTCTCGTGGCTCACAACAAGGCGTTCGATGAGAGCTGCTTGAAAGCCGTCTTTCGCGTCTATCAGATGGACTACCCCGACTATCC
>CAKRMO010000074.1 GCA_934364765.1 uncultured Bacteroidaceae bacterium
CTCGCGCAAAACTTCTCCCGGATGGATTGCCTTTGCAGGAACTAACCTTTCATTTCTTGTTGCCATAATGGGTGCTGTCTATTTCTATTAATTCAACTTCTATTCCGTCTTCCATTTCTGTAAACAGCAAGCGTTCAATCTTGCCGTTGACGATTCTCACCGAACTTCTTGGGTCATGCGCCAACTTTTCGTAATGAAGAAAGCTATACTCGGCCAATTCCCTTGTCGTTTCTGTTCGGTACATGATGCTTACCGCGCGTATGTAACCATCCACAAGTTTCTTGTCCCTACACAATTTCTTATATTTGCTGTTTTTGGTCTTACCTGTTTCATACAGTTCGGATAACGCTTCATCTTTGAAAGTTATTCTCATTCTGGTGAAATGCTTTATTTGTTTGCAAAGCTAATGAAAAATTCCCAT
The DNA here is from genome assembly GCA_934364765.1 of uncultured Bacteroidaceae bacterium. Lineage (GTDB taxonomy): Bacteria > Bacteroidota > Bacteroidia > Bacteroidales > Bacteroidaceae > UBA6398. The sequence continues at coordinate 422 of CAKRMO010000074.1, forward strand.
ATTTGGTAATTACTTTCTCAAAAAGAACAATTACACACTGTTACTCACTTTTACAAAAACAACAAAGCCACGCCTGTTTGCGGCGTGGCTTTGATATGTTGTGGCGGCTTATGCCTTAATGGTTGGTGATGATAGTCTTGTATTTGAAGTCTTTCACCTTGCTGTCGTCCAATGTGCCGTCAACGTACCACATTACATGGCAGTCGTTGAACACCGCGAGTGTCTCGTCAATGGTTGTGGAGGATTTGGTCTCCCACTTGGAGCATACCACGGGGCGGCCGAAACGGTAGGCAACGCTGTTGAGCCAGCCGAGTTCCGGGGAATTCTGTGCGGAGTTGTACGACACAATGTCGCTGAGCTTCCAGCAAAGATAAGTGAGGTTCACGCTGCCGAAACCGTGGGTGAGCTTATTCCAGCCGTTGCGCCTGCCGTGCACCAAAGCGTCAATGTAGTCGAAATCCGCGCTGAACTTGCTTGTCTGCACATTGGGGGTGATGAACACTGGACGCTGGGGCGAGACGCTTCTTGCCGCCCCGAACAGTTTGGGGACAAGGGCGAGCATCTTGGCGTTGGTTGCCTGCGATGCCGTGCCGGGACGGTTGTAAATCTCCCACGCCTTTATTCGCGGGTCGTTGTTATAGGTCTTTATCACATCCGACACATAGTTTCCGAGAACCGTGGCATTGCGCGTGGCGTAGCGGTCGTCGAGGAGGGTTGGCAACACTGTCATGCCGTATTTGGCGGCAGCGTCAAGAACCTCGTTGAAAGTTTCGATGAAAGCGTCCCTCCCGCCGGCGTAAGTCCTGAAGTCGAAGCGCACCTGCACACTGTTGTAAATGCCTTTAGGGCCATGGGCCTCTATGCCGGCAAGGGCAGCCGCCGGAGTTGGGTAGGACAAGCCTTTCAACGGCTCGTGGTTCACCATTGCCCAAGCCTTCCATGAAGGCATCTTGTTGGTGTCGCCGTCTTTCACTATATAGAGCGGCGTGTTGCTGAAGTTTTTGACCTCGGTTGCGTCAAGCTGCGTTGAAGACACCCAGTTGACGTGCAGGGGCGGGAACTCGCTTTGCAGCTTTTGGGTGTTCATGAAAAACAGCGGGCGGTTGTATGCCGCGAAAAGGTTCTCGAGCTGGGAGGAGCCGACCTCCGCCCCGTCAGCCATATTGAAAGCGGTAACATCGCTGACCTGCCACAGATAGTTGGCGCAATCGACCGCCGTGGAGTCAGCCTGTTGCGTGCCGTCAATCATGGGCGCGGCAAACATGGGCTGGTTGGGGAACGTGTAGCGCACATAGCTGAACAGGTATGAGAACAGCGACTTGAAATCGGCGGGCTCCTTGGCTGTGGTCTGCTCAAACAGGCACCAGCCCGCAAAGCGGGAATCATTATAGAACCTTTCGATTATGTTTGATATGTACAACGCCATCGGGTTCTTTGACGCCACAAGCTCGCCGCTCGTGAAGAAAATGGGGATGAGCTTTATGCCGGCACTGTTCGCCTTAACGGCCAACGCGCTTATCTTGCTGCGGTAAGCCGAAGCCCCTTGTGCCGTATAATCCTTGTAGCTAAGGTTCACCGTCATGGTGTTGTAAGCGCCGTCCGAGGAATGCTGCGTGAGCCACGCATCCGCCTCCGCCAGCGAGCCGCCCTTTACGCCTTTTACAGGTGTGTCGTTCATCCACTTCCATGCGCGGCGCTTTGTCCAACGCTCCGTTATCTCCTTTCCGGGATACACAGCCCCGCCGCCCTCTTGGAAACGGAACATCTTTACATATTCAAGCTCGCGCTCGTCAATGGGGTCGCCGCCCGCGTAAAGTATGTTGTGGAACATAGGCTCGTAAGCGTAGTATGCGGAACGCCCCCAGCGCACCTCCCAGTTGGGGTCGCAAGCGTAAAGCCCCCATGTGTAGAAGCCTATTTTGTGCTTGGAATACTCCGACAGGCTTATCGCCATACCCGAACCGTTGGTGTGCGTAAGGCATTCGGTGCAAACCAGCGGACGATTGTCGATTTTCTTGAAACGGTTGATGACGTAGTTTATGTTGGAACTGTGGCCCTCCTGCATCACATAGTCGTGGAAGTTGTGCAGGTCCATTTCCTTTTCGGCTGCGCGGCGCACTGCGGTGTATGAGTTTTCCGTTGCCGCAGAAATCTCCGGGTCCCAAAGAATAGAGGAGGTTATCGCCTGTGTGCAACCCTCTTCCCTGCACCATTTGGCAATCTTGCGGATCCACTCCATCTGCTTTGCGCAGTCCTCGCCCGACATTTGCGGTTCGTTCCATATATCCCACATTATGATGCGCTCGTCGCCACGGAAATAGCGAATGATTTCCCTCACTTTCCTCTCCATGTCGGCAGAGTCCGTTGCGCTTGTTGGCACATGGGTGAAACCGAACACCGGGGCGCAGTTCATGCCGTGCTTGTCGGCAATCTTTGCATATTCCTCCACACTCTGTATGTAATTCCAGCTTCCCGGCCACCAGCGCACCGAATTGTAGCCAATCTGGGCGGCACGCTGCAGCGCCTCGTCCTGCGAAACGGCATCGCAAGGCGGCTCGGGATGATTTATGCCTATTATGGGACTATGGCGGTCAAACCACTCCTGTGCCTGTTTCTCACTCCATACAGGGCGTTCGTTGGGATGCTGCCTCGAGGATGCGGCAAGGAAAATCCGCTTGTCCTGCGCCTCCGCCGCTCCGCAGAAAAGCATTGCCGCAAGTGCGCAAACTATTGCTTTTGCACTTGCCTTTGCCGGCTTTTTCATCTCACGAGTTTTTTCTTGTTTCCTATAATATAAACGCCCTTGGGAAGATTTTCCGCATCCTTGTCGCCGGCATCACACTTTATCAGCATTCCGTCGGTGGTGTATATGCCTTTGCCGCCTCGGGCATCGGTGCGCACATTCCCTATGCCAACCAAATCGTCAACCAAATCCATCTGGTCGGTGCGGAAAGGAAGTACCGGCAAATTGTTTTCGCCGTAAATGTTTCCTATCGGATAATCGGCCCAGTTGTAATATACGGCATAGGGGCGCAATGGGCGTGTAACGGAAATCTCCAAGGTCTTGTCGCCGACAACCTTTGTAGTGGCTTCATAGAACTTTCTGTAGGATTTGTCCTGAAGCACAAAGCCCACCGGCACGGAGTCGTTGCGCACGTGGATTTTCTTGTCGAACGTTATATAAGCCTTCCTGTATTCAAAGCGGTAGCTTACAGGTTTGGGCGCGTCGGCCACGACATCAAATCCGTATGTGTTCTTTAGCGCGAGCAACGCGAGTCGGCGGCCCACCTCCTGCTTGTTCTTTGGGTGAATGTCGGTTGGATTGCCCACATCCACAGCCGTAGCCATACCGGTGCTGTCCATTTGCTGGGAAGTCTTCCACTGATCCCAGCGCAATTTGGCCCAGTTTGATCCCTCCTGAAACGCTGACGGCTGGTAGTATGCCGCGAGCTGCACGGTATAGAAGGGGAATTTGTAGCCCCAATCCTTGCGCCAGCTCGAAATAAGGCTGTCCATAAGAGCCGTGTAATAGCTGCTGCCCCAGGCGTTGGCCTCTCCCTGATACCAAATCGCGCCGCGAATGGGATAGGAAATCATCGGGTGCACCATAGTGTTGTAAAGAAGCGTCGGCACCTGAAACTCATTTTTCATGTTAAGGTATTTGCTTACGGAGTCGCGGTCGAAGTCATACTTTGCGCAATTGTCCAGCGTACCCTTCAAGGCGGGAATGGTCCGCGCCGTCTCAAGGCTCACCCACGCCTCGGCGTTCGAGCCGCCATAAGCACACTGTATCAAACCTATGGGAACATTAAGGTTTTTGTAAAGTTCGCGCCCGAAACAATAAGCCAAAGCCGAAAAATCGGGAATGCTCGACGGCGAGCAGGAAACCCAGTTCGACCAAAGCGCGGTGTCGTCGGCCGGATGGTTGCTTTTGCCCGAAGCGGCGACACTCAGCAACTTTATCATTGGGTAGTTCGCATTCTTTATCTCCTCCTGATAATTGTTCATAAGCCCCCAGGACCCCTGCACCGGCATCTGCATATTAGACTGCCCGGAGCAGAACCAAACTTCGCCTGCGTAAACGGGGCTTATATTTACGGAAGAGACAGGAACATCACGCACGCCTTTTTTTTCGAGCTCGTAAATGTGGAGGGCGTATGCCTTGGTGGAAGCCTCCGGCACAGTTACCTTGAAAGAGAAATTGCCGTCGGCATCGGCATACACGTCCATTTTTTCGTTGTCCCACGATGCGGAGAACCTCATGTGGGCGTTTGGGGTGGATTTCCCCTTAAGTTGGAACACCGACTTCTGCTGCAAAACCATATCTTTTGCATAATAGGACGGCAGGGTTATCTTTGCGCTTGAAGCGGCCGCCAAAAGCGCACCGCAGATGGTTGTAAGTATTATCTTTTTCATGAAAGTTTTCTTCGTGGTATTCTTGGTATGTTATCTCTTTTTGTCAATATTTACTAGCTGCATCTCATCGGTGCGGAACGGGAGCACGGGCAGATTGGTGTCGCCGTAGATGTTACCTATCGGATAGTCAGCCCAGTCGTAGCGCACGGCGGTTATCTTGCCAAGCCCTGCGCCTGTTATGCTTATGGTCGTGGGATTTTCAAGTTTGGCTTTCCCCTCCACAAACTTGTTGTTGGCGTCGCAAAGGATGAAGCCGCAAGCCACGGAGTCATTCCTGACATGGATTTTATTATTGAAGGTCAGAGTTGCCTTGCCTTCCGAGAAGCTGTATTTCACGGGAACGGGGGCCTCGCATACGAGATCCTTAAAGCCGTATGTCTTGTTGAGGGCGAGGAGCGCCATGCGCCGTGCACCCTCCTGCTTGTTCTTGGGGTGAATGTCCTTCACGTTTCCCACATCGACGGCAGTCGACATGCCTGTGCGAGGAAGCTCCAGGGTTTTCCACTGAGACCACCTTAGGGCCGCCCAGCCGGATTCGGGCTGAAGCGTCACCTGTTTTTGGAAACCTGCAAGCTGAACATAGTAGAACGGGAAATTGTAGCCCCAAAGTTTTCTCCAGCTGCCAATAAGGTTGTTCATGAGACTGGTGTAATTCCTGCTGCCCACATTTGTGCAGCCCTGATACCATATCGCGCCCTTGACAGGAAGCACGTGGAGGGGGTACAGCATCGTGTTGTACAGCAAAGTGGGTATCTGCTGCTCGGCACGCTTGGCGTATTTCTGTATCGTGTCGTTCACGAAATTGTATTTTCCGTATTTTTCCAGCTCGTCTTTATACTCGGGCATGGTCTGCAACGTTTCAAGCCCCACCCAAGCCTCTGCGCTCGCGCCGCCATAGGCAGACTGCACAAGGCCGATGGGAACACGCAGCCTGTCGTAAAGCTCCTTGCCGAAAAGGTATGCCAGCGCCGAGAATTTCTCCACATTCTTCGGAGAGCAAACCTCCCATGTTTTCCAGAGTTCGGTGTCGTCGGCGGGCTTGTTCTTGTTTGCGAACATCCTTACCTGCAAAAAGCGTATCATGGGGTATTTTGCGGCATCGGCCACCTCGCGTGCATTCTCGTTTATCATTCCCCAGCCCTGCACCGGCATTTCCATGTTCGACTGCCCCGAGCACAGCCACACCTCTCCGGCATAAACGTCGGAAAGCACCTTTTCTCCGTCGCCGTCGCTGAAGCTCAACTTATACGGTTTCATCGAAGCGGCAGGCACACGGAACTTAACAGTGAAGTTTCCCTGCGCATCGGCCTTTGCGCTTACTGTTTTCTTGTCCCACGAAGCCGTGAACTTCACCGTGGA
>CAKRMO010000075.1 GCA_934364765.1 uncultured Bacteroidaceae bacterium
AGTCAAGATACACCCCTGCGGCAACTGTGTTGGGGGAAAAGTCCACAAACTGGTTTCCGCAAACATACTTTTTGGTGATGTCGGGATTGTAGAAACAGCGGAATGAAAGGTGGTTGTCGCTGCAGTTTATGTATTGCATGGGATTTTCGGACGTGACAGCCTTGCTCAACGCCAGAGTGTCGAGTCCGTTGCCGCTTACGTCAAGTGTTTTCAGCTCGGAACTTTCGGAAAGGTCGAAGCTTGTTATTTTGTTTCCGGCAATCCAAACGTCCTGCATCTGCGCCTTGTTTGAAAGCTGCACTGTCTCAACGCCGTTTTGCTGGCATACAAGCGACTGCATCGGGGCGTAGTTTGAGAAGCTCAGGAAGGTTAGCTTGTTGTTTGCAGCCCAGAGCGAGCGCAGCTTGTTTTTTGTCCTTACGTTGAGCGAGGAAATTTTGTTGTCGCTGATGTTGATGTGCTCAAGACTGTTGTTGGGCACAATGTTTATGGCGGTGAGCTCGTTGCCGGAGCAGTCGAGACTGCGGAGTGCCTGTGCCTTTACTGCCGAGAGGCTTTTCAGCCTGTTGCCGGAGCAGTCGAGTTCCTGCAACGCCGTGCTGGACATGAGCGAGAGGGTTTCAAGTTCGTTGTCGGAGCAGTCGAGCGAAAGCAGGTCGGGCGCTCCCGAAAGGTCAATCCATTTCACGTGCTGCGAATGGCAGTCGAAGCCTGTAAACTTTGTGCTGCCCGTAACGGTTATCGTGTCTCCCGCAAGCGTGCCTGTTACCACGCTGTCGCGGTAGCTTAGTGTTTCCCCGTTCCCCCAGTCAATGCTGACGCGGGTGCTTGACGGCAAGTTGAATGTTATTTGCGCGCCGGGGCTTTGCGACGTGACAAGCCTTATTCTCACGTTGTCGGCGCTGGCGTGAACCATACCGAAACACAGGGCTGCCGCCGCTATGGCTTTTGATATAATATTGTTCATCGTTTTGTATGAATGCGGATGCCTGGCATCCTTGTCTTTTTGGTGCGGAGTGTTTCCGCAGAATATTGTTTAGGCATTAAATCTGCCGCATCCGCAGAAAACATTTCAGGTTCTCCCTTGGATGCGGCAGATACTCATGTATTATTTGCAGTGCGGCTTATGGCACATAAACCTTTTTGCCGTCGATGATGTAGATGCCTTTCTTGAGGTTTTCTGGCTTGACACCGAGCTTCACGCCGTCAACGGTGTGGATTTCGTGCTTGCCGCTGACGTTGGCCTTAATCTTGTCAACCGATACGGTGGAGCTGTAGTCTTTCACCAGTATGAGCAGGTCGGCCTCGTCTTTTGCCACGTCGGGCATTTGCCCGATGTTTGCAACGTCAAGGTAGATGCCGTTTGCGGTAGAGCTCATTCCTACTGTGGAGAGGGGCTGCCAGTAGAGCGACTTGTCCTCTGCGGCTTTCAGCAGCGCCGAGCCGTCGGGCATTGTCCTTGACACGAATGTGCCAATCACGCCCACGGTGTTTGCCTCGGTGGGCACAAAGTCTGTGCCAAGTCTTACGAGGTATGCCGCCTCGGGGTCTTCGGGGATTATGATTGCGGGCATGCCTGCCGGAACTTCCCCTTCCACGCGTTCCATGGCAATGTATGTTGTGCCGTCTTCCTCTACAACCTTGCCTTTTGCGGTGTAGGCGTTGGCTCCGCCTTCAAGTTTCAGGCTTTCGGGGATTGTCAGGGCGCGTGTGCCTGTCATGTTCACGCTGCCAAGTGTTTCTTCCTCTTCGATTGTAACGAGGTGGAATGCCGACTTGGTTGACATGCCGCTGTTCCAGCCCACAATGTAGTATTGTGAATAGTCGGATGAGTTGCCGAAGTGGAAGTTGTTGTTGTTTGTCGTTCCGTCGAACAGGCTGTGGGTGTTGAGTGTTACAAATCCGTTTCCGAACCATTCAACCGTGAACACGCCGGGAACGGTGCTGAGGTTTGTCTTTACGCTTGTGCCGAGGTTGGGGACGAACAGGCCGGTTGCCTTGTTCTGGATTACATATCCGCTGTCGCCAACTGCAATGAAGCGGAAGTATGTCAGTTCGGGAACGTCCCATGCGTTTTCTGCTGGAACGCTCTGCAGCCATGCCGAACCGTATATCACGTCTTCTGCTGAATCGTAAGGCTTGGGAGCTTTGGTGGTTTCGTCTTGTCCTTGGGTTACGCAAACCACGCGGTCGATCAGTGCCTCTGCGTCTGCATCGAATTTGAATTCGGTGTATTCGTCTTCCGAGGCAAACTGTATCTGATACCATTTTGTCGGGTCGGGAGCGATTATGTGAGTGTAGAGTTCTGCAAGCGCCTCGTCTATCTTCTTGGCTGCGTTGTCAACTTCCTCCTGGGTGTAGCCCACGTTTGCAATAAGGCTTTCCGCCTCGGTCATAGCCGATTTGACAGCATCGGGGTCGGAGGCGGTGTCGTATGTGCCCACGGTGTTTTCGCTCTTTACATATCCGTTGAGGGCGTTCTTGGCTCTTGTAATGGCTGTTTTCAGATCCTTAACGTCAACGAATGTCGAAACGAATGCGTTGTATGCGTCTGTTAGCTGTGCGATTGCCGCCTTCAGGTTTTCGATGTTGCTTATGCTGTCGTTCTCGGCTTGCTTGTTGCCGTTCGAGAGTGCGCCGAACAGCGCGATGCGTGTCGCAGGTTCAACGGCCGACAGCTGGCACGACTTGGCGTAGGTTACGCCCGTGAGGATGTCCATGCCCGCGAGGTTGAAGAACTTTCCGCGTGCGCAGCCTTCGGTTGCAAAGCGCACGTACTGATAGTTGTCGTTGAACTCGAACGGGCCTACGGACACCTCGCCGCCGCCTACGCTACCAACGGTATAGAGGTTGTAGCCGTAGGACACGTTTGTCCAGTTTTCGCCGTCGTTGCTCACCTCGAGGTCAATCTTTGTCGGGGTGTCGTGGTAGGTGCCGGTGCGCTCGGTCCATACAAAGAACACGTTGTTCACTGCCTGTGTGAGCTTGCAGCCGAGGTTGTGCTTGGTTGTGGGATATCCGTAGCCGGCGCCCATGTCGGTGTAGTCGCTCCATGCGGGCTGTGTGCCGTATGTGGTGTGGAAGTGGGTTGCGGGGTCGTTGTCTATCAGAGCCGTGAAGCCGCCGCCGTCGTTTCCGTAGCTGTAGCCGTGCTCAACGCTCATGCCGGCGTTCGAGAAGAAGTCGGCGAAGTTGTTTGCCTGTGCGGCTTCGAGTGTGGGTATCACGCTTGTGGCGTTCGACCTGTCGTATTCGAGCGAAGGCGTGATCATTGCCTTCACGTCGCTGATGAGGTTGTTGAGGGAGTCAACCAAAGCCCTTGCGAGTTTCTGTTTCTCCACTTCGTCGTCCTTGGGGGTAAGCTTTTCAACGATGTCCTGCGGAACAGAGAGCAGATACCAGCCCGAGAACTCCTGCGGGCGCGGGGCCCAAAGGCAGGCACTTGCGCCCGTGGCGGGGTCGTTGCTGTGGTTGCGGCAGTGGATGTAGTAGAAGTTGTTGTCGCCTGCGGTGGGGTTGGTTACTTTCACGCCCCATGAGCCGGCTGTGGCGAGCGTTACGAACTCAACGTTGTTCTTGCTCGAGTCGGCAGAGGTGTAAACGCCGGTGTCGTTGCCGCCGTAGTCAACAAACTGCTGCGTGCCGAGGTTCTGCATTGCATACTTGCCGCCGGGCAGTTGCGCTATTTTCCAGATGTATTCAGCCTTGTCCTTGTTGATGGTGTTCCACCAAACCTCCTTGCCCTGTGCGGAAAGCGCAACCTGTGTGCCGCCCTCCTGGAGTGCGTTCCATTCGTTCTGGCAGTTCACCAGCCAGTAGTATCCGTCGCGAATGGGGATAACGCCTTTCTCGCTGATGTCAAGGTATGCGTTGAGCAGTTTTTCATAGCATGCCTGTGCCGCCTCAGCCGTGGTGAGCTGTGAGTCGTCCTGCGAGTTTGCCATTGCAACGTCGAGGGCGTTGTAGTAGTTCTCGTCGCAGAAGCCGGGGTTTGTGCCTACAACCAAAGTCTGGGACAGGGTGTATGCGAGCGTGTAAAGCTCGTCTATGTCAAGAAGCACGGCTTCGAGCGAGTTGTCCTCCTCGGAGGCGTAGGTTATTTCATGCCATACGGTGGAGTTGTTGAAATACGCCACCTTGTCGCAGAAGTAAGTGTTTGTTGCGTCCTTGTAGTTGTTGTTGAGGCGCAACACCGTGCCGTCTCCTGCAAGGCAGAAGAAGAACGCCGCGTTTTCGGGGGCGATGTTAATGCGGTCTCCGTCAGGATCATCGGGGTTCTGTCCCATTGTAACGGCCTTGCTGATGTACCATTCCGTGGTTTTGCCTTCGGTCAGCATGAGGTCGCACGTGTAGGTAACGCCCTCTTCCTTCCCTTTGGTGAGCCACAGACCGCTCTTCACGCTTTTCACGTAGAAGCCTTTCAGTTCCTCGGTTGTGCCGTCGGCATACTTTATTGTGTATGTGTTTCCGCTTTCCTCAAGCTCGAACGCGGCTTGCGAGCCGACGGTTTCCTGCACTGCCACAACGATGCTGTCGGCCCTGCGTGCGGGGAAATGCGTGCTCAACCAGTGTCCGGCTTCGAGGTCAGCATTGTTGGGACCCCATTTGCCTTCCACAAAGATGCGGTCGCCGGTCTTCAGCAGGCTGTAGTCGGTAACTCTTTCGCCCGGGGAGATGCGCCCCCATGCGCTGGCGCTTGCAAGGATTGCAATGGCAAGAGCCAGAAATCTAGTAAACTTCTTCATTACTTTTTATACTTAATTATTGATAGGTTGTGAATTTGTTACATTGCGGTTAAAATCGTGTCAGGAATATGTTTACCGTTTCTGTGGTAAAGATATGAATTTTTTAGGAAAAGTAAGGGTTTGTTTTCGCTTCGCAGAAATTAAATCAGCGGTTGGATGTGGCAAACCGGCGGAATTTGTGTGGGAATGTGTCATGATTTGCGTAAAATTGCAAGTTCTGGTTGCCAATATCGGCGAAATTCCTCGGTACTTTTTATATTGTAAAACACATTCAGCCGATATTCACCGATACCGCAAAGCGCATTAGGTTGGTTTGCAGCAAGGCTGCCGGCTTGCGGTGCGTATGCCATACGCCCGGAATTGCGCCGTCTCAGTTCCCGTTGCGCAGCCATGCGGTTTTGGGCGGTTGCCGCCGCCACTGCAATTATCGAAACATCGGAACAGCCTGCCATTCCCAAACATCCCGAAAACTACATCGGACGTGAAAAAAACTATGTCCTATGCAGGAAAAATTATGTCTGATATAATCCAGACTACATCATACCTTTTTTTGCCGTTTGCAAACATCTGAATGACAATGATTTACGCGGTAATTAAGATTTGGTTTAACGACTTGTGCTTCAGCGTGTTGCGAAATTTGCCCAATATGCTTGTATGTTTTCCTTTTTATGGAGTGCCCCGAAAGCTTGGGGCGCAAAAAAAAACGGCAGGGAGTTTTCCTTCCGGAAAGCTCCCTGCCTGGCACAAACGGGGTGGGTGGGGATTTCCCGTTTGTGTGTGGTTTGCTTATACCAAGCCTCTGCCGTGGCAGTTCTTGAACTTCTTGCCGCTTCCGCAAGGGCACGGGTCGTTGCGTCCCGGAAGTTTGTCAACGTGTATGGGCTGCTGTTTCTGCGGCTCGCGGGTGTCGCGGCGGGCTGCAGCCTGCTGGTTCCCGTCAACGAGGTCGGTGCGGCTTTCCGTGTATTGCGGCCTTCTCGGTGCGGGAATGTCGTCTGCCTCCTGCACTTCGTCGGGTGCCTGCAAGGGTATCTGTCCGCGCATGAGTATAGAAACAGTGCTGTTGTTAATGTCGTCAATCATCGAGTCGAACAGTTTCACGCTTTCGAGCTTGAATATCACGAGCGGGTCTTTCTGTTCGTAGCTTGCGTTCTGGACCGACTGCTTCAGCTCGTCAAGCTCGCGCAGGTTCTCTTTCCATGCGTCGTCGATGTCGTGGAGCAGGATTGACTTCTCGAAGTCTTTCACCACGCTCCTGCACTCGCTGTTGTAGGCTTCCTCAAGGTCGCTTGTGATGAGGTACTGGCGTTTGCCGTCGGTAACGGGTATCTGTATGCGCTTGTACATGTCGCCCTGCTCCTCGTAAACTTTTCTGATTACGGGGTTTGCCACTTGCGACATTCGCTCCGTGCGGCGGTTGAAGTTCTTCATCGCCTCCTGGAATG
>CAKRMO010000076.1 GCA_934364765.1 uncultured Bacteroidaceae bacterium
CATGCCGCAGCGTGCCTCGTAGTATGCCGCCGCGCCGTTGTCGCCGGCGGCGAGCGAAAGTATGCGTGCAAGCGACGAGTAGTTGTACTGCCTCACAAGGTTTCCTTTCTGCAACGCCCCCTTGCGGTCGATAATCTGTATTATCTCCTGCATAGCCTCGGGGGCGATAAGCGAGCCGGCAGACTTGGTGAGCTCCTCGTCGTCGCCGTCGGTTTCGGAAACGCTTTCGTAAACCATTCCGTCGGCATACTCCTCAATGAGCCTGTCAAACGCCTCGTCCCAGGTGAAACGCCTGTCGCTCCGCGACACGAACTCCGCGTCTATCCTTCCGTCCGGCTTCACGTCCTTCACCACAAGGTTCACAAAGTCGAAGTTATTCAGCGTGCCGTCCGCGCCGTGTTTTGAGAAGTTCACCGCATAGCCCCATTCGGTGATGCATATGTAGAAGTACTGGTTTTCCTTGGTTATCTGGGCAAGAATTTCGTCCCCCTCCTCAACAGATTCGCTTATCAGGCTGTTCATTAGGTCAAGCATCCCGAACGTCATTCTGCCGTGATTGTCGATGCTCTTGACTGCGGCCTTGAGCAGGTATGGCTTCCCGGTTTTCTTGTCGGTGTAGCTTTCCGTCCGGGCGTGCATGGGGTAGCGCACAATGTCGCCGGTGGCCATCACTCCCTCGCCCGCGTAAACGTCGTCCTCTATGCGGCATTTCATCATGCACCTCTCCGCCGGCACAAGCCCCGTGATGCGTACCATGACCTCCGTGCCGACGTCGGGCGTTATCTTCTTCCGCCCGCTTGCGCTGTTTGCCGGTTTTGAGGCAAAGAGGCTTTTCTCCACCTCGCTCCACAAACGGCGGAAGCTGTCTATGTCGGTTGTCGCGGCACTGACTTTTTCGCCCACTTTCTCGTTTAGCATCACCTGTATCTTGTCAGGCGCGAACATTGAGCTGTGCAGGGCGTGCCTCAGCTCGCCGTGGGTGGTCGGCATCACGCTTATGGAACTGTTGCCCACCACAACGGCGGCCTTGTCGCCGTCGAAAGTCTGCATTCCCCCCATCCTGTCGGAGTTTGAAGCCAGGGCCAGCCCCGTGCAAAGGTCATACACGTTGCCGAGGTCTTTCCAGCCGAAACCGTAATCGTCCGACGGCACGGCGCACACAACGCCGAACGCCTTATTGAGCAGCCAGCCGGGAAACGCTCCGTTGTCGGCGAGCGACGATGCGTAGCGGTAGAGCATGGAGCGCAGGATGTTTATGTCGGGACGCTCGGCGTTCACCGGCTTTACGAGCAGCAGCTGTATGGCCGTGGCCTCCACCATTTCCTTTACGCGCTGGCGGCTGCCGCTGTCCTCGAGCGACGTCAGGCGGTCAACCTGCTTTTTCTCGTTGCCTATGTAGATGTCGAGCATTTCGATAAAGGCGTTGCGGAAAAGCGACATGAAATGCTCGTTTGCGTGCCGCTCGCGGATTATGTCGAATATGTCCTGAATGTAAACCCTCACGGAGTCCTTGCACAAGGTGAACAGCGACATGATGGTGCGCATCTTCTCCTCGGCGTTGTAGAGATAGCCCGACTTGTCGAGGCGGTCGAGAATGTCCTTTATGTAGTCGGAATAATTTCCCCTGTTTATGTATTCAAGGGCGTTGATGTAGTCTTTCGCATGGGTGATTGCGGTGGAAAGCTTGCCCTGGTATTCCACGCATTCCTGCTCGCTGCAATTCGCAAGATAGTCCGAATTTTCGAGCAGGTTGGTGCAGACCGAATGGAATGTCTTTAGCAGATCCTCCTTCCCCTTGAATTTCGACGAAAGCCACGCGGCGAGGTTTCCCCCCACAGCCTCCACGGCTGTGAGAAGCCACAGCGAGTTTCCCTCGCCATACTGGCGGCGTGCCTCGGCGAATATCGGAAGACGGTCAAATAGCAGCCGCAGCCTTGTGTGGCTCACCTTTGCGCAGCCGTCAAACTCGAAAACCTTTTCCGGGGAATAGAATGGTATGCCCTCGCCGTCCTTTTTCTCCACGAGCGAAAGTTCCACCCTCACTATGTTTATGCTCTTAACCGTTGCGTTTACAACCTGGTTCACGTAAAGCCTGGCGTTGCCCCATGACGTGAGGCGCAAAATAAATCCGTTGGTGTCAACCACCTCGTAGTATCCGCAGTCGGTAAGGTCTCTCTTTATTTTGAACTCGTAGGTCCCGCCAATCTTGTAAATCTGCGGCAGCAGCATGGAAATGTCCTGCATCAGCATCGGACGCCCGCTGCTGTCAACGTCCTTGCATATGCACGTGATGTTTTCGGGGCAAGCTTTCTTGCATTGGAACTCAAACGCCTTCACGCGCCATTCGTCCCCGTCGCCGTCAACTATGTAAAACCACTTGTCCTTGAAGTCCCTTACGGTAAACGAATATTTTTTGCCTTTCTCAAATACCATTTTGCTTTTGTCTTTGCTGTTGGATAAAACATAATAAGCCGGTTGCAGCCAGCCGCTGTCAATAGCGTTTCACGTCCCCGGAGTCTTTCCACTCCCTGAACACAAAGTCCCCCTCTCCCGGCAAAATCCGCTCGATTGGTATGCTGCGCCTGTCAAGGCCCACATTAAACTCGCGGTAAATAAAGTCATCGTCAAAACCAATCCCTGCGGCGTCCTTGCGCGTGTTGCAATAATAAATGTGCGAAAGGTGCGCCCAATATATCGCCCCGAGGCACATGGGGCACGGCTCGCACGAAGTGTAGATTTCGCACCCGTCAAGATTGAAAGTGCCGAGCTTTGCCGCCGCCCTGCGGATGGCGTTCACTTCGGCGTGGGCCGTGGGGTCGTTGTCTGTCGTAACGCTGTTCGAGGCTTCGGAGACAATTTCCCCGTCCCTTACAATAACCGCCCCGAAAGGGCCGCCGCCGTTTTTCACGCTTTCCGCCGAAAGGGCGATGGCGCGGCGCATAAATTCCTCTTTCATTTTGATACGTTTTGTAGTAGCTGGGGCAAATGTATGCAATATCGGCATCACCGCAAAACGAACGCGGGGAAAACTGCATGGCGTTTGGTGCGCACTGCTTTTTGCTGAAGAAGCCCCGGCAACGCCCGGAATAGCGCGATCTGCTGATTTTAAGGATAATAACCAAGTAAAAAATGCCCACTATAACGATTTGTTTTTCAGATGTTTGCAAGCGGCAAAAAAAGGTCTGATGTAGTTTGGATTATGTCTGATATAATTTTTCCTGCATAGGACATAGTTTTTTTTATATCCGATGTAGTTTTCGGGGAGTTTTGAAAAAAGCAGCCATTTTTCGTTTTGCGGAAATTGTAGGGGCGGTGGCAACCGCCCTGTATTCCGCCGCCCAAACCGCACCGCAATAACCGCCGCCGAAACATTGCAAACCCGCGCAATTCAGGGCGTATGCCATACGCCCCTACAAAGATGCAATATGCGAATAATCAGCAAATAACGCCGCAGTGGTGGCATACTGCATTTGCCTTGTATGTGCCACATGAACCGCATTGCACAAACGGGGCAAACCATCGCGGCAATATTGCAAAACCGCGCCGCCCTGTCTAATTTTTGGAAGTCTCTTATGGCCAACTCACGTAATTATTGCTAAATTTGCGTGCGGAAGACTATATAATACAGAGCATAAGATGAACAAAAACCCTTTTCGCGGTTTGGGTGTGGCTTTGGTAACACCTTTCAACACAGACGGCACGATTGATTTCCCCACATTGGAGAACCTTGTGGGGCGGCAGATTGACGACGGCGCGGACTTTATCTGCGTCTTGGGCAGCACGAGCGAAGTGCCGTGCATTTCGCCCGAGGAAGCGGAGAAGATAAAGGCCGCCGTCGTGAGGACTGCGAACCGCAGAATACCCCTGCTGATAGGAATTAGCGACAACTGCACCGCACGCATTGTGGAAACCGTGAGGAATGCGGATCTGGACGGCTTCGACGGCATACTGTCGGCCGCGCCTTCATACAACAAGCCCTCGCAGGAGGGCATATACCGCCATTTTTCCGCTCTTGCAAAGGCTTCCAAGCTTCCCGTTGTGCTCTACAACATTCCAGGACGCACCGGGGTGAACATAACGGCCGAGACAACCTTGAGGCTGGCGCGCGATTTCGACAACATTGTGGCCATAAAGGAGGCGTCGGGAAACATAACGCAGATTGAGGACATAATGCAGGGAAAGCCCGAAGGCTTTGACCTGCTCAGCGGCGACGACGCCATAACCTACGAGCTGATAGGCCTGGGGGCGGTGGGCGTGATTTCGGTGATAGGAAACTCGCTCACAAGGCTCTTTTCTGAAATGGTGCACATGCAGCTCGGCGGAAATGAGGCCGGGGCAAGGGAAATACACCGCAGGCTCAACACAATGTACAAGCTGATGTCGGTGAACGGCAACCCGGCTGGCATAAAGGCGCTGCTGTCGATTGAAGGCAGGGCAAACGACATTCTGCGCCTGCCGCTTGTGCCGGCAACGCCGCAAACCCATGAGGAGCTAAGGGAGGCCCTTGCCGCGCTGGGGCAGTGAGAAAACCAAAAGGAAACACAATAAAAACAGATAACATGAAAAAAAACTTACCCAATGTGCCCCGTCGCGGGAAAGGCCTTCTGCTCGCATTTGCGGCGGCAATGACTATGGTGTTCTCCGCACAGGCAGACGACAAGGTGAAGGTGGGCAACTTCTATTACTATCTGGATGCCGAAAGCAAGACCGCCGAACTTGCGCCCACCGAGGAGACCACGGCATACGCCACCGGCAGACTGTCAATCCCCGGCTCAATATCCCATGATGGGGAGGCCTACAGCGTTACCGCAGTGGGCGACTACGCGTTCTCCTTTTGCGACGGGATAACAACCGTCTCCGTGCCGACCACGGTCATCCGCATAGGCAAAGGGGCGTTTCAGGGATGCAGGAAAATCAACACGGTGGCTTTCTCAATGTCGAAAATTGAGGAAATTGGCGACGCCGCTTTCGAAGGGTGCGAGACACTCGGCTCAATCACGCTTCCCGCCACGCTCAAAAGGCTCGGCGCATGGGCTTTTGCGGGATGCACGGGACTCAGGACGGCAAACATACCCGCCGGCGTGCAGTCGGTAGGGAAAAACGCCTATATGCGCTGCACCGCGATGACCGCAGCGGCGTTCCGCTGCAAGCTCCCCGAAATCCCGGACGGAATGTTCGACCACTGCACGTCGCTAACAAAGATAACAATGCCCGACTCGGTGAAAAACAACATAAAGAGAATAGGCATAGGCGCGTTCTACGACTGCCCCAAGCTCAAAACTTTCGCATTCGGAGACTCGGTTGCGAAAATCGACGCCTGCGGTTTCATGAGCTGCACCTCGTTGGGCAAGGTTTCGCTCCCCGAAAGCGTGGGGCATATAGGGCATGACGCTTTTTCCGCCTGCCAGAATATGACCGAAATCAACATTCCCGCGAATGTTGACAGCATAGGCGACCACGCGTTCAAGGATGCGCACGCCCTGAAGCAGATAACTATGAGCGACTCCGTGAAGTATCTCGGCGAACAGGCTTTCGCGTACTGCAAAAGCCTCACAAGCGCGGAACTGTCGAAGCAAATCACCGAAATACCTTTCAAGGCTTTCGCCGGGTGTACGAGCCTCACTGACTTCACCCTCGCAAAAAGCGTGACGAGCATCGCCGACTCCGCCTTCCAAGGCACGAAATGCTTCGACTCCCTGAGAATTTACAACGTAACCACTATCGGCGACTACGCATTTGCCGACTGCGGAAACATTACATATATATATATGCCCGAAAAGGTGGCAAAGCTCGGCACCGGCGTTTTCAAGGGCGACTCGATAAGCCAGTTCTATGTGGAATGGAACAATGCGCCGACAGCAAAGAGCGGCTTCTTCACCTTTTGCGACACACTTTTCGTCCCCCAAGGCACATACTACAAATTCCGCACAGGCTGGAAAGAGGCGAAGAACATAAAGGAGTATGACAAGACCGCCACGGGAATAAACACCCCGGTGGCAGGCAGGCGCGACAACGAGGACGGCGCATACTACACCGTGGACGGCATAAAGGTAATCGAACCCCGGAAAGGCGGCATATACATCCACAACGGCAGAAAGGTGATAATAAGGTAAGGTCATGAACGCAAGAAAAATACTGACAGGCGTTATTGTTTCCACATTCGCCATA
>CAKRMO010000077.1 GCA_934364765.1 uncultured Bacteroidaceae bacterium
GGGACGTCCCGACACCTGCGGCTTCTACGAGTCAAACACCGACCTGTGGAAATGTCTCAAGCTCGGCGAGACACTTGAGAAAATGGGCGTGCAGAAAAAGAACATTATGTACTCGCGCCGCCTTAACGGCCCCTATCCCTACGTGAAAGGGGCTTCGAACGCGGAAAAATACAACCGCTCGCTTTCGGAAATAAGCGCGGAGGTTGACGCGAACAACATGGATATGTTCATCTCGATACACTCCAACGCCGCTGCCGACGGCACAACGACAAACTACCCCCTGTTCCTTTATCGCGGCAAAGACGGAGACGGCGGGGACTATGCCAAGGGAAGCCGCGACATATGCAAGGCGCTCTGGAAGCCCCACTACATGGACGAGCTCGACCCGCAGAGCGCATACAGCCGCACAAGCATGAACATTCGCGGTGATGTTGACTTTTACCATTACTCCTGGACCAACCGGGGCTATACGGGATATCTCGGAGTTCTCATGCACGGTGTGCCGGGATGCCTCATCGAGGGATTTTTCCACACCTACCAGCCGGCGCGCCACCGTGCGCTCAACAAGGACTACTGCGGCCAGGAGGGCGTGAGGGTGGCCCGCGGCGTGCGCGACTACTTCAAACTTTCGCCCGAGACCACAGGCTACATAATGGGCACGGTGAAGGATATGCACGAAAAGATAGCAAACCAGCTTTTCAACTACGCTCCAAACACCAACGACCAATGGCTGCCGGTCAACGGGGCGAAGGTTTTGCTCAAAAAGGAGGGCGAGACGGTGCAGACCTACCAGGTTGACAAACTTTACAACGGAATTTTCGTCTTCGAGGGACTCGCCCCCGGCGACTACACTCTTGAGGTGGAGGCTGACGGCTACAAACCGCTCACCGACGAATACAAGAAGCCGGTAACCGTGAAGGCAAACGAGACATCATACGTGAAACTGCTCGTGGAAAGCTCGTCCTACACCCCGCCAGTGATTGTTTACAAAAACTATCCCGACCCCGAACAACCCGAATACCTCAGGCTTCCGGCGCAGTTCAAGTTCACGCGCACCTCGAAGAACTACACCGACCTGAAGGGCACTCTTAAGCGCGCCATAGTGCGCGGGGATTCCGCCGTGGTGCTTGCCGACAATGCCGGCACGCCCGAAATCCACCTCATAAACCTCAAGACCAACACTTACGTAAAGAAAATAAGCACAACCGGCATCGTGGCCAGAGACGCATCCAACGCCGGCGACTATTCCATGCTGAGCGACATCGCGTTCACGGCCGACGGCAAACTCATCGGCGTAAACAGTATGCAAAACCAGTATAGCGACGCGCAGGTTGACGACGGCTACAAACGCGGAACGCTCAGAATTTACAAATGGGACGACTTCAATTCCAACCCCACGCTGTGGGCCACCACGCAAAACTCCGGCAATTTCTACCGCGCCGTGATGGGGAAAACACTCGCCGTGAGCGGGGAGTCGAAAGACTGCACCGTTCTAACCACCGCAACGACCACCGCCGACTCAAAAGGCACGCGCATGCTGATGCTCAACATTGTTGACAACACGATAGCAAGCACCGTGTTCACGGAAAGGAACATCGGGGCTGCCGGCAACTTCTCGCTGAAAAAACAGGGCGAAAACCTGCAGCTCACCGTGTCGCCCCTTGCCGACGACAAGTTTGTCATTGACGGCGAGCTGATGCTTCCGCAAGAGTTCACCCCCGCCAAGACATCCAACAACGACAGCGAGATGTCGCCGGAGTTTGCCGAGGATGACTCATACGCCATAAAGGCCGGGGCTACGGGAATATCGTTCTTCAAGTATGCCGGACGCTCGCTCATGGTTGCGCCATACGTCAACGGCACATCGGTTGGCGGATTGCGCCTGTACGACGTTACCGGCGGAATGGGCAAGGCCGTGCCGGTGAGCACAAACGCCAATTTCACCTACGCCGCCTCCGCGCTTCCGTTCATGGCTTCAGGCTCCAAGGTTGACGGCGAGGATTTGACGCTATATATGTTCACGGGCAACAAGATAACCAAGTTCACCACCGCCAACGTGTCCCAGCCGGTTGTCAAGGGCATAACGGCATACGGCCTCAAATACAGCCAAGGGACTGACGGCAGCTGCACGTTCAACTTCACGGCAAACACCAAGCCGCTCGAAGCATATGTAATATTCTACGACCCGCAAAGCGGCGAGGCTCTCGACAGCGTGGCAGTAAGTTCGCCGAGAGAGGGCGTGAACACCGTCAAAGTTGCATACGAAAGCATCCCCAAGGCGGGCGACAACGCCGTAACATGGGCGGTGAGGCTCAAAGGCACGCCGGTTACGAACATCGTGCGGCTCAACAGCGCAGGCTCGGCAGCCAACTACAGCGGCAGGGCCTATTGCGCCGTTGACAACTCGCCCGAATCCGATTATTTCGGCAGGATGTATGTAATGAACTACGCAAGCTACAACAGTGCGTCAAACGGACTTTACGCCTACACCCCCGCCGGCGCGAGGATAAACTCCACGCCCTATCGCGGAGGCCAGAACCTCACCATGGGCTACCGCATAAGCGTTGGCGACAACGGCAAGGTGTACATGGCAGACTACAGCGACAACACTTCGGGAGTCTATGTGGGCGACCCGGCAAACCTCGCCGGAGACTTCACGCAGTTCTTCGCAGGAACGCGCAACGATGCCGGGCTCATAAGCAACGGCAGCGTCAATGTAGGCTCCTCAACCCCCTGCGCAACCGTCAAGGACGGCAAAATGTATGTGATGCTCGAGGATTTCGGAAACAACGTGGGCGTATATAATATAGGCACCAGGGCTTCCGCAGCCGCAACATGGACAAAAGCCCCCAGCCGCCAGTTTGCCATAGGCTCTCTCGAAGCCAACGGCGACGGCCAGATTGTTGCCGGGCCCGACGGAGGCGTGTGGGTGAGCCAACTGAGATATGTGAACAACAACACCGTCAACGTCCCCTCGCTGATATACGTCAACGCCTCCGGCAAGGTGGTGTTCAATTCCGGCAGCGCTAACTTTGCCGACAAGCTGAGCGGCTCGTGCGGGGCGGGGTTTGCCGTGTCGCACGACAACAGGCTGCTCGTGATCAACGACGGCGACGGCGTGCTGCAGTTCTTCGACGTGGCATGGAACGGAGGCACACCCACGCTCACGCCAAAGTATTCCTACACCGCAGAAGTGCGCAACGGGTCCGACCACAACGCAATATACCAAATGGCGTTCGACTACGGCGGCAACCTTGTATGCTCCGGCTCGTCGCTCGGCGTTTACTCAATCCCCAACGACAGGAACGAGACGCTTGTTCCGGCACGCAAGTCATACGCCGTGGTCAACTCCATCGACGCTCCCCATGCAAATGCGGACAAGGCGGTGAAGTATGACGCGCAAAGCCGCACGCTGACAGCCGGGAACGGAGTGAGGGGCATCACCGTCTATGACGCTTCGGGCGCAAAGGTGCTCTCGTCCGCCGGCAGCACACTTTCACTGTCCGGCTTAGTGCCTGGCGTTTACATGGTAAAGGCCGGCGGCGCCAAGGCGGTTAAGATAATGGTCAGATAAGGCACAACCGCATTTCGCGCGGGAAGTGCGAAAAAAAGACAACCCGCAACTTTGGACGCCGTGCCAAAGTTGCGGGTTGTTTATTCAGGACGGAAACACCGCCGCAAAGGACACTTTTTGCAACCGTTTGGTTTTCAACGGGATAAGTCGTATTGTGCGGCTTTTGTAAGTTTTTGTTTTTCAGAGGCTTGCAACGGCGGAAAAAAGGTCTGATGTAATTTGAATTATGTCTGATGTAATTTTTCCTACATCGGACATAGTTTTTCCTACGTCAAATGTATTTTTGGCGGCACTGGTTTTGCGCCATTTGCAGGGGCGCATGGCATACGCCCTGTACGCCGCCGCCAAAAATGCTTCGCAAACTGCCGCCGCAATATTGCTGTCTTTTCATTATCTTTGCACTGCGTATAACAAAACATCAATATCAAAAGGAAACAGAACCGTAATAACGTAACAAATTAACAAACAGGGCTTTTGCTCTTATTCTCTCAGTTGAAAATTGGACACTTTCAAAAGGCATGAGGATAAGCATGCAACAGTTCGCGCTTAGGGCGCGGACTTTTTGTGCTTTTCTGTGCCGCGGGGCGTCCAATCCCTCAACTGAAGTCAAGCCAGAAGGTTCGCGCCTTTGGTTTGGCGGAATCCGGGCAAGGCATAAAATCCGCGCCCGATGATAAAAGACATAATCCATAAAAACGAGTCCGCCACGCCATGCGGCGGAACGCTTGAAAAGCTCCGCAGGGATTTTCCGCAATGCTTTGACAAAGACGGAAACTTCGACCTGCAAAAATTCCGGGACCTCATATCCGCCGAAGTCTCCGCCACGCACGAGGGCTATGGTCTGGACTTTTTGGGCAGAAACTATGCAAACCTTATTGCCGCAACCGACACCGAGACGATTGTTGTGCCCGACGGGGCGCACAACTCCAAGCCCGAAAACGCCGCGAGCGGGAACATCTATATCACAGGCGACAATCTCGACGCGCTCAAGCACCTGCTGAAATCCTACAGCAACAGCGTGAAGTGCATATACATAGACCCGCCCTACAACACGGGCAACGACGGCTTTGTATATAGCGACAGCTTCAATTTCACAGCCTCGCAGCTCGAGCAGCGTCTTGGGGTGGACGAGGAGAAGGCGGCACGCATCCTCGACCTCACCTCGCGCCGTTCCGCCTCTCACTCGGCGTGGCTCACCTTTATGGCATCGCGCCTGTTTCTTGCGCGGGATCTTCTGACGGATGACGGAGTGATTTTCATCTCCATCGATGACAACGAACAGGCTAACCTGAAACTTCTCTGCGATTCCATTTTCGGCGAGGAAAACTTCGTGGCACAAATTGCATGGAGACGCACAGACAATCAAGCTAATATAGGCGTATTTGCAAAAGTAAAGGAGTATATATTATTGTATTCCAAAGGAAGAGATTTGACATTAGGAAGAATTCATCTTTCAGAAAAGGCAAAAGCAGAATATCGTTATTCTGATGCAAAAGGGTTGTTTCGCAGAGCAATCCTATTGGATAAAACTCGAGGAACTAAGTTTTATCCAAAGAAAACGAAGTTGGGTAATACTCTCAATGGCCCTTGGACTGTTTCTGAAGAAGAGTTTGATATAATGGATAAAGCAGGTGAAATTTATTGGACAGAACGTGGAGATGGCCAACCTTATGGGAAAATTTATTTGGATGAAAGCAAAGGGCAAATTCCATGCGATTTCTGGGGAATAGAATATGGAACGAATCAAAGAGGGAGCGATGATATGGATGAACTTTTCGGAAAGAGATGTTTTGATTTCCCCAAACCAGTGTCTTTATTAAAGTTCATTTGTAAAATAGGAAGTGATGAAGATTCTATTATCCTTGATTTCTTTTCTGGGAGTGCAACTACAGCCCAAGCAGTGATGCAGTTGAACGCAGCCGACAAGGGCAGGCGCAAATTTATAATGGTTCAGCTTCCCGAAGCTACGCTGCAAGGCTCTCCGGCGCGGAATGCGGGCTATGCCACAATCGACCAGATAGGCATGGAGCGCATCAGGCGGGCGGCGGAAAAGATACGCGGGGAAAATCCGCTCTTTGCAGGGAAAATGGATTTGGGCTTCAAACATTTCACATTGCACAGTGTGGCGCGCAACACGCTCGACCGCCTGGAGAAGTTCGACCCGCACGCCGCGCTAACCGATGACGACATACTGAAAACGTTCGGCAGGGAGACTGTGCTGGCAACGTGGCTCGTGGGCGACGGTTACGGGCTTGCCGCCAAGCCGCAGGAACTTCCCCTTGCCAAATACACCGCCTACACCATAGGACGGCACATCTATTTGCTCGAGGGCGAAAATTTCGACAACAGCGCCATGGTTGCCCTCATAGAGAAATACGGCAACGACCCCGCATTCAACCCCACCGAGATAGTTGCGTTCGGATACAGCTTCAACTACGGGCAGACCGAGATGCTGCGCTCCAACCTC
>CAKRMO010000078.1 GCA_934364765.1 uncultured Bacteroidaceae bacterium
GCTGCATGGTGTCATTCCAGACCATAGCCACCCAGCACGGCGAGGTGATGCACGGAAACCCCTCCACGGCAAAGCTGGAGGCGGGAAGACTGTTTCTTGTCGATGCGGGGGCGGAGACAAACGAGAACTATTGCTCCGACAACACGCGCACGACCCCTGTGAGCGGCGTGTTCACCCAAAAGCAGAAGGACATATATAATATAGTCGTTGAATGCCACGACCACGTGCTTGAGGTTGCAAAGCCCGGCGTGAAATGGTGGGACGTGCATTTTGCCGTTTGCCGCATAATAACCGAACGCCTCCAGCAGCTCGGACTGATGAAGGGCGACGTGGAGGAGTCGCTCAAGTCGGGTGCGCACGCCATGTTCCTGCCCCACGGTCTGGGGCATTCCATGGGAATGGACGTTCACGACATGGAGGGGCTTGGACAAGTTTATGTGGGCTTTGACGACGAGGTGCGCCCGTCCACGCAGTTCGGCACAAACGCGCTCCGTTTCGGGCGCAGGTTGCAGAAAGGCTTTGTGGTAACGGACGAGCCGGGAATATACTTCATACCCGCGCTCATTGACGACTGGCGCAAGAACGGCACAAACGCACAGTTCCTGAACTTCGACAAGATTGACGAGTACCGCGATTTCGGGGGAATACGCATTGAGGACGATGTGCTGATTACCGAAAGCGGCTGCCGCTTCATAGGCAAGAAGCGCATACCCTACCACGTGGACGAGGTTGAGGAGTTCATGCGCAACCGCGAGGCTTAACGGAAACCAATAAAAACAAACAGTAATAACACTATAATGAAGAAATTGTTTTTTGCATTCATGGCAACAGCCCTGATTGCATCGTCGGCTTATGCCGAAGAAAAAAAGGATACGGTGAAGTTCACCGTGGTAAAGGAAATCCCCATCACGTCCATAAAGGACCAGAACCGTTCGGGAACCTGCTGGTGCTACTCCACCCTTAGCTTTCTTGAGGCAGAACTCCTGCGCAAGGGCAAGGGCACGTTCGACCTCTGCGAGTCGTTTGTTGTGCACCACACCATGACCGACCGCGCCGAGGCAGCCGTGAGAATGCACGGAGACGTTTCGTTTGCCGAGGGCGGAAGCTTCTACGACGTGCTTTACTGCATGAAAAACTACGGTCTCGTTCCGCAGGACGCGATGCCCGCCCCGGGCTCGTTGCAGGGCGACAGCCTTTTCAACTTCAGCGAACTCTCAACCGTTGCCGGAGCTGTGGTAAACGCCATAGCCAAATGGAAGCCCGAACCCGGTTCGAGAAAACGCCAGATAACGCTTTCGCCAATTTGGAAGAAGAACGTTGAGGCCATTTACGACAACTATCTCGGCAAGCTCCCCGAAAGCTTCAAGTACAACGGCAAGACCTACACCCCGAAGTCGTTTGTGGAATATCTCGGGCTGGATGCCGACGACTACATTTCCATAACTTCCTACACACACCACCCCTTCTACCAGCCGTTCGTGGTTGAGGTTCAGGACAACTGGCGCTGGGCGCAGAGTTACAACCTGCCGCTCAACGAAATGATGGAAGTGATTGACAACGCCGTAAAGACAGGCTACACCATAGCTTGGGGCGCAGACGTTAGCGAAAAGGGGTTCGGCGCAGTTACACGTGTACCCCTGAACGACAAGGAAAAGGATTTGAGCCACAGCGACGCAGCACGCTGGACGGGGACTGACGGCAAAGCCGACAAGAACGTCGTTTCCGCAAACGGCGAAAAGACCATCACACAGGAAATGCGCCAGAAAGCTTACGACAACTGGGAGACTACCGACGACCACGGAATGGTTATCTACGGCATTGCAAAGGACAGCACAGGCGCGGAATATTACATGGTGAAGAACTCCTGGGGCGAATACGGGCCTTACAAGGGAATGTTCTACGCTTCGAAACCCTACGTGGCCTACAAAACAATGAACTTTGTGGTCAACAAGGCCGCCCTCCCCAAGGACATAGCGAAGAAACTCGGGATAAAGCAGTAAAACACTCTCCGTTATGAACATTGACGGACTGCGCTTACAGGCAGCAAAACCGCGCAAGGCGGTTTTGTTGCTTGCTTTGTTGTGTTTCGTGGCGTTTTTCGTGAACAACGGACTTCTGCGCCCCGACATCATGGAGACGCGCAACCTTGAAACCGCCCGCGAAATGGCGGACGGCGGCAACTGGCTCGTACCTCGCATGAACGGCGAATACCGCTTGGAAAAACCGCCGCTTCCCACATGGATTGCCGCCGTAGCGCAGCTTGCCGCGCCCGACAATCTCGGAGTGCATCGAACCATGAGCGGACTGGCGGGGTGCATGCTCGTGGCGTTTTTCTTTTTATTCGCCAAAAAGACGACAAAGAGGGACGACTACGCATTCATAGCCTCGCTGATGCTCATCACGTGCTACCAAATCATACTGCAAGCCCGCACCGCCACGTGGGACATATACTGCCACGCCTTTATGATGGGCGGCATATATTTTCTGTGGCGCGGTCTTTATGAGGATGCGCACATCTGGCGCAACATGACGCTTGCAGGAATTATGACCGGGCTTTCGTTTATGAGCAAAGGGCCTGTGGCACTTTACGCGCTGCTTCTTCCATGGCTCATCGCCACACTCGCCGTGCGCCGCCCCAAGATGAAAGGAAGGAAGATGCCGCTTGCCGTAATGGTGGCGCTTGCCGCCGTCATCAGTTCGTGGTGGTATCTGCTAATTCTCACCGCGCACCCCGAAGCCGCGCAATACGTAATCCACAAGGAAACCGGCTCGTGGAAAAACCATAACGTAAGACCGTGGTATTATTACTGGCGTTTCTTTGTTGAGACAGGCATCTGGTCGCCGCTCATGCTTCTCGCACTGGCGTTCCCTGCATGGCGCAAGAGGCTCGGGCTTTTGCGCAATCCCTATACAATGGCTTTGCTGTGGACAACGGCGCAACTCGTGCTGCTGTCGCTTATGCCCGAAAAGAAGATGCGCTACCTTTTGCCGATGATGATGCCCTGCTGTTACACAATGGCATTCCTTATTATATACTGGTGCGACAAGAGCCGCAAGAACACGGCGCGGAAAATTGTCGTGGGTATTGCCGTGGCGTTTGCCGCAGCCGAGGTGTTTGCAATGCCGGTTGTGGCGAAAGTTTTCTCAAATCCCGAATACAAAAGCATTTCCGCCACAAAGGGCATGGCGGCACTTAAAGGCGTTCCCTTCTACAGCAACGGCGGTGAGCAACTGCGCATAGAGATTGTCTATGCCGCCGGACGCATTATACGCCCGCTGGAATACTCCTCGCCGAACATAAACGCGGAACTGAAGAAACGCCTCCCCTGCGTGCTTCTGTCCCACAAGCCCCTCGCGGAAGAGCTGCCCGGAAACGCCTTGCAGGGAATCGACACCGTTTTCTGCGGGAAATACAACAACAGCAACCGCAGCCGTTTCTCGAAACACGGCAGCGACGAAAACTTCATATACAACGTAACACTTCTAAAGCCAAAAGCAGATGGAAGCAAACAAGACAAGTAACTACGAATTTACGATAATAGTCCCAATTTACAACGAAGAAGACAATATGCCGGCGCTCGAAAAGGCTTTGGGCGAATATCTCGGCAAATCTTCAGTGAAATCGTGCGTGCTTTTCGCCAACGACGGCTCGCGGGACACGAGCCTTGACAAAATCCGCGAAATATGCGGACGCAACCGGGATTTCTACTATATATCATCAAGCGAAAACCATGGGCTCAGCACTGCGATGAAAGCCGGTTTCGATTTCGCAGAAAGCCCTCTCGTGGGATATATTGACGGCGATTTGCAGACAAATCCCGAGGATTTCGATTTGCTGCTGAAATACGCCAAAGATTTTGAGATGGTGGCGGGAATACGCGCCAACCGCAAGGATTCCTGGGGCAAGCGGATGCAGTCGAAGATTGCCAACGGCTTCCGCCGCAGCATGACAGGCGACACCGCGACCGACACGGGATGCCCGCTGAAGGTTCTGCATTCCGACATAGCCAAGCGCATTCCTTTCTTTAACGGCATGCACCGCTTTCTCGCCGCGCTCGTCGCGCTCGAAGGCGGAAAAACCAAAGAACTGCCTGTGCGCCATTATCCGCGAACAAAGGGCGTGTCGAAATATCACCTTAGCAACCGTCTTGTAAAGCCATTTGAGGATTGCTTTGCCTTTCGCTGGATGAGAAGCCGCTACATACGCTACAACATCAGCGAGAACAACCTTTCGGAGTAACCTGCCGCATACATACTGATTACTGTGAACGCTTTGGTTTTTGCGGTTGGCTTCATCGCACAGGGATTTTTCTCCGCCCGGATGCTCATACAGTGGATTCTTTCCGAGAGGCAGAGGCGCGTGGTCTCGCCTGTGGTGTATTGGGTCTGCAGCCTTGCGGGCAGCATACTGCTGTTTGTTTACGGCTGCCTAAGAAACGACTTCGCCATAGTGCTCGGGCAGCTCATTTCATATTATATATACGTTTGGAACCTCGACATAAAAGGCGCGTGGGCAAAGATACCGCTCGTGGTGCGCGTTGTGCTGTTCGCCCTGCCGCTTGCGGCTGTAGCCTACCTGCTCGGCGACGCGGAATATTTCATTCAGTCGTTCTTCCACAATGAAAAAGTCCCATTCTGGCTTTTGCTCTACGGTTCGGCTGGGCAGATAATCTTCACGCTGCGCTTCATATACCAGTGGTATTACTCCTACCGCCGCCACCGCTCCATTTTGCCTGTGGGCTTCTGGATAATCAGCCTTGTGGGTTCGGGAATGATTGTGAGCTATGCCATTTTCCGCCACGACCCGGTGCTGATACTCGGACAGTCGGTGGGCTTCATAACTTATTCGAGAAACATAATGATAGGCGCCAGAAGCAAGGCGCCCAAAACTTTTGAGAAATGAAAGTGCTTGTTACCGGCGGGGCCGGGTTTATCGGCTATCACCTCTCGCTTGCGCTCGCGGGGCGGGGCGACGAGGTTGTGTGCATTGACAGCCTTAACAATTATTATAACCCGGAACTGAAACTTGCACGCCTCCGCGCCCTTGGCGTTTGCGATGCGGACAAAGGAGAAAGCGGCGTTTACTCTAATTTGAGGTTCAGGAAGCTCGACATTTCCGATTTTGGCTGTCTTGAAAAGCTTTTCACCGAAGAAAAGTTCGATGTGGTGTGCAACCTCGCCGCCCAGGCAGGCGTAAGATATTCCATCGACCACCCGCGAAGTTATATAGAAAACAATGTAGTCGGCTTTTTCAATATTCTCGAATGCTGCCGCAACCATTGCAACACACTCGTGTATGCCAGTTCGAGCAGCGTTTACGGCGGCAACACAAAAGCCCCCTTTTCCGAGGACGACAAGGTTGACAATCCCAAGAGCCTGTATGCCGCCACAAAAAAGAGCGACGAGCTTATGGCCCATGTTTACTCGTCCCTTTACGGCATAAGAACCACCGGCTTGAGGTATTTCACAGTTTACGGCCCTTGGGGCAGGCCGGATATGTCGCCTGTGCTTTTCGCCAACGCCATAACCGGGGGCAAACCCATACGCCTTTTCAACGGCGGCGACATGATTCGCGACTTCACTTACATTGACGACATTGTGCGCGGCACGCTTCTCGCCATTGACAACGCCCCGCAGGGCGGCGTTCCCTCCACGGTTTACAACGTAGGATGCTCCCACCCCGTAAGGCTCATGGAGTTTGTCCGCGCCCTCGAAAGCGCGTTGGGCAAAAAGGCGGAGTTTGAGATGCTTCCCATGCAGCCGGGCGATGTTTACATGACATCGGCCGACACCTCAAAGATTTCGCACGAGTTGGGTTACGCCCCGACAGTAAACATCACCGAAGGCACGCGCCGTTTTGCCGAATGGTATGCGGAGTACGGCGGAATATGCCGGTAAAACTGCCCGAATTTACGCAACACACTGATTTACAAAGCAATACCCACATATTCAAAGTTCTGTATAACGGTTTG
>CAKRMO010000079.1 GCA_934364765.1 uncultured Bacteroidaceae bacterium
TGTTCGTTTTCCTTTGTGTTCACACTTCCTTCCCTCACAACCTCAACGCCCTTGTTCATCAGTTGCTGGACGGATTTGGGGAATGCCGGCTGCACGTTTTGCGGGTGCTCCACGATGATGTGCACGGCAGTCTGCCCTCCAATCAGGATTTCTGCGGAGTCGATTGTGGCGGTAACCTTTACCTGTGCCTTTGCCGTGAACACCGCAGCCAGAAGCGTCAATGCGAGTATATGCGCTTTTTTTGCCATTTTTAGAGTTTGCCTTGTTATGATACGGCTGTTTTTGTGTTGAACAGCTGCATAAGTTTCTTTACGTAGTTCCCGTCGGTGGGTATTGCAACGTTTCTCACTCCCGCCTTGGTGAATTGCAGGTGCAGTGCGTCTTCGCGCTCCTGCCATGCGCGGCGGTGCTGGTTGCGCACGCGCTTGCTCGAGGTGTCAACATATTCAATGTGGCCTGTCTCTGCATCGCGGAATTCTATTATTCCCACGTCGGGAAGCTCCTTCATTCTGATGTCATACACCTCTATGGCGTTGAGGTCATAACGGTGTCCCGCAATCTTCAGCTTGTCTGTGAGGTCGTGGCGGTCTATGAAGTCGCTTATCACGAACGCGGCGCACTGCCTTCTTTGTATTTTCATCATAAACTCCAACGCCTCCGAAATGTCGGTTTTCTTTCCCTGCGGAGTGAACGTGAGCAGTTCGCGGATTATGTACAGTATGTGCTTGCGCCCTTTCTGCGGCGGGATGTATTTCTCCACCTTGTCGCTGAAAAAGATTACGCCAATCTTGTCGTTGTTCTGTATGGCGGAAAACGACAGCGTGGCGGCGATTTCGGTGATTAGTTCCCTTTTGGTGCGCATTCTCGTGCCGAAATCCACGGAGCCCGACACGTCTATAAGGAGCATCACGGTAAGTTCTCGCTCCTCCTCATACACTTTTACGTATGGGCGGTTGAAGCGTGCCGTAACGTTCCAGTCGATGTCGCGCACGTCATCGCCATACTGGTATTCCCTCACTTCGGAGAAGCTCATGCCCTTGCCCTTGAATGCCGAATGGTATTCGCCGGCAAATATGTTGCTGCTCAGCCGGCGCGATTTTATTTCAATGCGCCTTACGCGGCGCAGAAGTTCCGTGGTGTCCATAATGAAAGTTCCCGGTATGGTTCTTAGGGTACGGCAACCTTGTTTATGATTTCGTCGATTATGTTGTCGCTTGTTATGTTTGCCGCCTCGGCCTCATACGAAAGCCCTATCCTGTGGCGCAGCACGTCGTGGGCCACGGCGCGTATGTCCTCGGGTATCACGTAGCCCCTGCGCTTCAGGAATGCGTATGCGCGGCTTGCGTATGCAAGGTTTATGGATGCTCGCGGGCTGCCGCCGAAGGATATGTAGTCTTTCATGTCCTCCAACTTGTAGCGTTCGGGATAGCGTGTGGCGAACACAATGTCGGCAATGTACTGCTCTATCTTTTCGTCAAGGTAAATGTCCTTCACCACCTCGCGTGCGTGCATAATCTTGTCAGCCCCCACAACGGCCTTTATTTCCTCAGGCTTCTTCTCGTCGAGCTTCGCGCGTATAATGGCCTTTTCCTCCTCAATGGTGGGGTAGTCTATTATCACCTTCATCATGAATCGGTCGGTCTGCGCTTCTGGCAGGTTGTATGTGCCTTCCTGCTCAATGGGGTTCTCGGTGGCGAGCACGAGGAACGGCTCGGGCAGGGGGAATGTCTCGCCGCCTATTGTTACCTGCCTTTCCTGCATGGCTTCGAGTAGTGCGCTCTGCACCTTTGCCGGGGCGCGGTTTATTTCGTCGGCAAGTATGAAGTTGGCGAAAACAGGGCCTTGCTTCACCACGAAGGTCTCCGTCTTCTGGCTGTAGATCAAAGTGCCTATGATGTCGGCGGGCAGAAGGTCGGGGGTGAACTGCACGCGGTTGAATTTGGCGTCAATCAGCGAGGCGAGAGTTTTTATGGCGAGTGTCTTGGCAAGTCCCGGCACGCCTTCGAGCAGGATGTGCCCGTTTGACAGAAGCCCGACAAGCAGTGAGTCAACCAGATGTTTCTGTCCCACAATGGTGCGCCCCATGCCGGCGGTGAGGTCGGTTATGAAGCCGCTTTCTATTTCTATTTGCTTGTTCAGGGCGCGGATGTCGATATTGCTGTTCATATACTTGTATGTAGTTGGTTTCTTGCGTATGCAAAAATATAATTATCTTTTTTATTATGGCGGCTAAGTGTATTAAAAAAGAGAAAAAGAACACTATAAACGCAGTGTGCCGCCATGGCGTGTTCAGTCGCAGTAGTCGGGGTCGGTGTTCACGAGGAACTTGTATTGCGGGTGGGATGCGCCGAGCTCCTCGCCGAGTGTGCGGCTGAAGGCTTTGCGGTCTTTCACCGAGAAGTCGGTTACCACGTCGAACGAAACCGTTTTGTTCTCCTCGTCGATGATGAATCCGTGAAGCTGCATCGCCCCCTTGCGCCCCATGACTGTCTTGCGCACGCTTTCCTGCAACGCCGCGTGCTCCGCACAGTCGTCGTGCGCGTATATGCCCACGGCAAGGTATATTCCGAAGTTTTCGGATATGTCGCGCTGTATTTTCAGCGTCAGCAGGTGCAGCTCTTTTGCTGTCATTTGTCCGGGAACCTCTATGTTGACCGAACCAACAATGCTGTCAGGGCCGTAGTTGTTGAGTATGAGGTCGTATGCCCCATACACCCCTTCGTGCGACATTACTTGTCTTTTCAGCCGCTTCGACAGCTTGCTGTCGGCCCTGTGTCCCAGAAGGTCGTTTGAGGTGTCCTTCAGTATGCCCGCCCCGGCTTTGACAAGTATTAGCGAAATGGCAGCCCCGAACCAGCCGTCAAGGTCTATGTCCCACACCATGAGCAGCAGGGCGGAGACTATGGTGGCGAATGTTATTATTGCGTCGAACAGGTTTTCCGTGCCCGAGCCGTTCAGCGAGTCGGAGTTCTCGCGCTTTCCCACGCGCATAGTGTATATTCCGAGCCACAGTTTGGCTATCACGCCCGTTGCCATTACAAGCAGCATGGGGGCGGTGTAGTGCGTGGCGGTGGGGTATATGATTTTCTCCACCGCGCTTACAAACGACACCGCCCCAACGCCCACGATTATCGCCGCAATGACGAACGCGCTTACGTATTCTATCCTGCCGTGCCCGAAGGGGTGGAATTTGTCGGCGGGCTTCATGGCGAGCTTTGTGCCGCCCACGGCAATGATGGACGACACGGCGTCGCTGAGGTTGTTGACGGCATCGAGCAGAATGGCTATCGACCCGGAGGCAAGCCCTATCACGCCCTTGAACAGGGCGTACACAAAGTTCACCACAATGCCCCATATCCCTACGCGGACAATCTGCTTCTCGCGTGAGCCGTGTTTTGGCTTATGTCTTATGTCGCAGTTTCCCATACGTTTGCAAAAATAGTCATTTCCGTCCTTATGGCAATGCCTGTGGAGGTGGTGCGTGTGGTGTGCCGGGTTGGTAAGTGTGTTTCACACATTTAGAATGGGGAAACGCTGGGTTTCGTTAGGAAAGTGCTAAACCGTTAGCAAACAGTCTTTTGTGTAAAAGATGATGCAGGAGTGTAAGTTGCTGTTTGTCATGTGTTTGCAAGCAACGGAAAAAAGTCTGTTGTAGTTTGAATTATATCAGATGTAATTTTTTCTACGTCCTATGTAGTTTTTGCGTTTTCTGTATGTTTTTTTTCACGTCTCTAAAATCATTTATGTAAATCGGGAAATCGTTTTTTTTGTTTCGCTGTAGCGGCAATTTTCTTGTACTGAAAATATCTGTGAATAATGGTGGCAATTGTTTCTTCGCAAAACATTTTGGCGTTCCGATTTAATGTTTTACATTTGCAATTGTACAATTCTTTTCAATGCGCACCCGTATGGACATTGCACTCAATACAACCGACAACTATTGGAACTTGCTGAAAAACCTCAACAAGGAGGCAAAACTTGAACTTATAGCCAAACTCAGCAACTCGCTTTTGATAAAAGCAAAAAAGCGGTCTGTTTCCGCATCGCAGTTTTACGGAGTGTGGAGCGATGCAGATTTCAAAATGAGTTCTGATGAGTTGGCTGACAAAATAAAGGAAGACAGGAAATTCAAGGATAACGTAGTGGCGTTCTGATAATTCGAAAAGCATGAAGAAAGGCTGTCTTTTGGATACCAATGTCTGCGTCCATCTGTTGAGGGGAAAATATGGCGTGGACAGGATGATAGACGAGGTTGGCTTTGAAAATTGCTACATTTCTGTAATTACGGTGGCGGAACTGAAATATGGTTCTGAGTTGGGCAGGCAAATGGGTTATCATGGCAAGGATGAACATTTGTCTGAGTTCTTGTCTGCAATCAATATACTTCCCATTATTGACGTTCTTGACCTGTTCGCATCGGAGAAAGCGCGTTTGCGCCTTGCCGGCACGCCGACTGACGATAATTTCGACTTGCTGATAGGATGTACGTCTGTGTGCTATGGTCTGACAATGATAACGGAGAATATCAGGGACTTTAAGAACATCGAAAATATCAAGATAGAAAACTGGATAAAGAGAAAATGAACAGGAATATACGTCTTGTGCAGTTATCTGTTCTTTGTTATATTTTCTTATACTTCAACTATGTGGGGCGTGTGCGCTGATTATGCCGGCAAAAAGCGGAAAAATTCGGCGGATTTTGCTATCTTTGCATAATTAAGAAAATCTATAAACAACAGAAATGGGCTTACTATCAAATATTTTCAGGAAAAAAGCACAGGATTCCGAGGGGCGCGTAGGAGGCATAGAGGATTTCATGACCCTGATAAGGGTTTATTTCCAGGCTTCAATGGCAGCCAACATAGGGATAACCAACATTTCAATGCTTCCCGACCTCAGGGTGTTCAAGCAGACGCTCCATGTGGCCACGGTAAACAACAGGCTCGGGCTTGGGGAGAAGACAAAGTGCAGGAAGATGCTCGGGGAAATCTACGGAATGCCCGATTCGTTCTTCCATGAGATAGACGCGAGCGTGAAGACACGCTGCCGCAAGGTGAACGACGTTACAAACTATCTCTACCAGTTCCAGGGCTTCTCGCAGGACCTGCTCATGCTAATGGGCAATGTGATGAAGTGGAAGTTCCGTATGCCGTCGTTTTTCAAGAAGACAATCCGCGCCGTTATAGAAAGGTCGGTGAACGATGTGCTTACCAAGAACGACTGGAAGGACGCGGGGGTTATGAGGACGTGCGCCGGGATAAGGAAATACCGCCAGAACCTCGGCTATTCGCCGCAGTGGATGACGGAGTATGTGTACCACCTCGTGATGCTTGCCAAGAAGGAGCCGCGGCCAAAGGATGTTCCCGATGACGACAAAAAATGACACGATTGTTTTGCGGAAAGGCGCGAAATAGATAAATTTGCATAAAGCGACACTGCGGAAGGCGATGGCAGAGGAAAATACCGACAGGAAAACGATAGAAATCTTCCAGACAAGGGTCCGGCAGCTTATGTACGAGTACGAGAGCCTGCACGGGCAGAGGGAGGAAATGCGTTTGGCGTTGGAGAGGAAGGACGCGGAAATCAACCGTCTGCAGACCGAAGTGAAGGAGTTGCAGGACGCATACCAGTCGCTGAAAACCGCAAAAATGCTTGAGATATACGATGGGGATGTGGACAAGTCGAAAAGGCGCATCGAGTCGCTTATCAGGCAGGTGGACAGGTGCATAGCATTGCTTAAAGTATAAATGCGGGCATCATGGCAGAAATGAGTGAGAAATTTCAGATAACGCTGAGGATAGACAACCAAAGCTATCCGGTGAACGTGCGCCGCGACGAGGAGGAAATATACCGGGAGGCGGAACGCATGATAAACGACAAGCTGAACGTTTACAAGAGCAGGTTCCCCAACTTGGAAAAGGAACAGTATCTTTACATGGCGTTGCTG
>CAKRMO010000080.1 GCA_934364765.1 uncultured Bacteroidaceae bacterium
CCATATCCTATATTGTATATTTTCAGTCTGCATTTTCCACGCGGCTCACGGCTTCCCCTTTGGCGAAGCGCGTTGTGATCACGTCTCCGGGCTTCAGCTGCGATGCGTCAACAACGGCTTTCCCGCCTATGGTTGTAAGCGAAAATCCCAGCTTGAACACTCTTTCCGGTCCGGCGAGCTTTATGTTTTTTTCGGCGGTGCTTATGCGCATTTTCTGGCTTTGCAGCATCATTGCCACGGCTCTCCTTATGCGGTCTGTGCGGCGCAGGATTTCCGCGCTTTGTTGCCGCGTTGCGTTGGTGGCGAGCATTTCCATTTTCACCGCGAGTTTCTGGCGGCGCGCCTCTTCCCGTGCGCACACGTCCTTGACGGCGCGTGGTATCCGCAACAGAAGACGGTCGAAATACAGCTTCGTGACTTTGCACAGGTTTGAAAAAGCCGGGGTAATGCGTGCCGTTGTGCCAGCAAGCCGCCTGTTTTGCGCCGCCACAAGTTGCGTTGCCGCCCTTTGCAGCCGCAGCGACAGCGCGTCCTGCGCCTCCAGTTCTTTTTGTGCGCACGAAACCAAGAAGTCGGCAACAGCCGTCGGGGTCTTGCAGCGCGTGTTTGCCACAAGGTCAATTACCGTTTCGTCCCTTTCGTGTCCAATGCCCGTAATCACCGGCAGCACGAATTGCGCTATGTTTGACGCGAGGGCGTAGGACTCAAAGCCGTTAAGGTCGCTCACCGCCCCGCCGCCGCGTATTATGGCTACCGCGTCCCAGTTGTCTGCCTCGGCGGAAATGCGGTTGAGGGCCGCTATAACCGACGCTTCCACTTTGTCGCCCTGCATAATGGCGGGGAACAGCCTTATGTTAAAGCGGAAAGCCGCACCGTTTGTCATTATATGGTTGCAAAAATCGCCGTAGCCAGCCGCCGTTTCGCTCGTAATCAAGGCTATGCGCACCAGCGGGCGCGGCAGCGCGATTTCCTTGTTCATTCCGGCAACTCCGTCCTTTGCAAGCTGCGCGAGTATTTCCTTGCGGCGGCGCACCATGTCGCCCAGAGTGTATGAAGGGTCTATGTCGTTCACCACAAGCGAAAGCCCGTAGCGTTCATGGAAGTTCACCTTTACGTTTACGAGCACCTTTATTCCGGCGGCGAGCGTCTGTCCCGTCTCGCGCTCAAAGCGTGCTTTCAGGGCACGGTACGTTCCCGCCCATATTATGCCGTTTGCCGAGGCTATGTCCTGTCCCGCCGCGTTTTTCTCAATGAACTTGCAGTAATAATGCCCGTTCACGTTCTGCCTGCCTTCGCTGATTTCCGCCCTCACCCAGTAGTTGTATGGCAGTGCACGGCTTATTGCCAGACGGATGTTTGCCGCCAGCTCGTATAGTGAAATTGCGTTGCCGCTCATCTTTTCCGCGCCTTCGTGTATGCCTTGTAATAGTCGGGCACTCCGTAGCCGAAGATATTGTCGGGGTGTTCGCGTCGGTCGCCGCATTCGTGCAGGAGTTCTATTATGTCAGCGGGCTTGAGCTTCGGCAACGCCTGCATAAGGCAGGCAGCCATTCCCGCCGTTATCGGCGAGGAGAAAGACGTGCCGTTGGCGTAGCCTATGCGCCCGTTCGACCTCACCACCGCCGAATACACGCCGCGTGCCGAAACGTCGGGCTTCACCCTTCCGTCGGCTGAAAATCCGCGCGAGGTGAACGGCGCGGCCCGGTCGGGGGTGTACACAGCCCCTACGGTGAGCATATCGCGTGCGTCGGCTGGTACACCTATGCGTTCCCACGGGTCGTTGCCCGAATTGCCGGCACTGTTTACAACAAGAATGCCCCGCGATGCGGCAAGCGACGCGCTGCGGCTTATCAGGTGGGTTTTGCCGTCAAGCTCGCTGTATTTCACGTTCATTGTCGAGTCGTCGTAAAGGTTGTAGCCAAGCGAGCTGTTCACCACGTCAGCCCCCACGCTGTCGGCAAACTCCAGTGCCGCCGCCCACGTGTCCTGCTCGGCGGGGGTTTCGGTGTAGGTGTCCTCGCTCACGAGCAGCCAGTATTCGGCGTCGGGTGCGGTGCCCACAATCGAGCCGGGCTTGTTGGCCCCCATGCACGAAAGCACGTTTGTGCCGTGCTGGTTTTCGGCGTAAACGCTGCGCTGTGGGCGCACGAAGTTGTGCGTGCCGAGAATTTTAACGTTGTCCAGAAGCTTCACGGTGTCGGCGTTGTGGAAACCGCCGTCTATAATGGCAATGGTCATGCCTTTTCCGCGAAAGCCGAGGTTGTGCAGTTTTTCGCCGTTGAGCATGCTGATTTGGTCGCTTGCGTAGCCGTAGTATTCCGATGTGAATGCGGTTGAGTCGTTCAGTATGTCAAAGCGCGACGGCTCAACCACGTCCTCCTCCTTTGAGTTGGACACCTTTTGCACCCTGCTCACAAACGGCAGCCTTGCAAGGCTTTCGAGCTTTGCGCTGTCGCCCTGCACAAGGGCAGTGTTGTTCCATTTGCTAAGGCACAGCACTTTCGCCCCCTCTTGGGCAATGCGCTTAGTGTATGCCGGGATTACGGGCATATCGTGTTCGTCGATTTTTATTCCCCATTTGGCGCGGCGTTGCAATGCCTTCTTTGAGAGAAAGGCTTCGGGCTTGCCCTTGCTGTATGGCGATTCCTTTTTGTCCTTGAAATATACGCGGTATTTGTAAACGCATCTCTGGGCCTGCGCCGCGTTGGGCGAAAGCAGCAGGAGCGAGGAGACAACCGCACTGAAAATCTTATTTTTGAGCTTCATCATTAGCGTTCCGGATGTGCAATTAGTTTATCGGGCTTCAAAGTTAGCATTTTTTACAGAAAGCGGAAAGGTTCATGCAGTTTGCGCCGCCATTTTTTCGTTCATACACGCTGATTTTCCAAATATTGGGGATTTCTCGCCATACATCTGAAACACAGGAAATTGTGCCGAGAAAGCAGTTCTTTTGTAACGATTTGTTTTTCAGATATTTGTGATTGGCGAAAAAAGGTCTGATGTAGTTTGAATTATATCAGACATAATTTTCCCTACGTCCTATGTAGTTTTTCCTACGTCAAATATAATTTTCGGGGAGATGAATGCGCCATGCGGTTTCTTTGTTATGAAATGTGTATATTTGCGTGAAACAATTTTTATGATGCCATGAAGATATTCCCTGATAACAGTTTTCTTGCCGGCGTGCTTGTTGCGCTCGCCGTTGTGGCGGTTGTGCTTTTTGTCCGCTCGTTGTTGAAGTCGCGCAATGGCGGTGATGTTCTTGTTCCTGTGGACGAAAGTCCCGCCGTGCGCAATACGGTGCGTCCCCGGCGCAGGAGCGGTCCGGCAAAGACCGTGGCCCTGATGGTTTTCGTGTGCTGTGCGGTTTTCGTTGCATTTTCGTTGTCTCTTTCCCCGGCACAGCAGGAAGAGAATGATTACAGTCCGCTCGTTACCGATGAGTATGCAGTAACCGACAGTGGGGACGTGCAGCCAAAAACGTCATATAAACGCAGTGAAAAGTCTGGAAAGCCTTATGATTATGACAAGAGGATGGAAAAACTGAAGCGGGAAGCCCGGAAGAGCTTTGAGGAACACCGCCACGAAGCCGATGTCGAAACGGAAACGTATGCACGCGGAGGCGCGGAGAGTGGGGCGGAGGAAAAAGTTTACACAGTGGTGGACAAAATGCCCTCGTTCCCCGGGGGAGAGGAGGCGTTGCTTCAATACATTGCCGCACACCTTAAATTCCCTGCGGCATCCCTCGAAAATGGCGTGCAGGGCTTGGTTATGCTGCGCTTTGTGGTGGAAGCCGACGGAAGCGTGGGAAAAGTGCAGGTTCTCAAAAAACTCGAACCGAATTGCGACCGCGAGGCGGAGCGCGTGGTGCGAAGCCTGCCAAAGTTCACCCCCGGCACACGGGACGGGCGTGCGGTGGCAGTGTGGTACACCGTTCCCATTAAGTTTCAAACAGACTGAAAAATCGGATATAGGGAAATTATGAAACGGCTTTTGAAGTGAGGGCGTAACCGGCAAAGAAAAGCGCGAAACCCACGGCAAGGCTTATTATAAGGTATGCCGCCAGTAGAAAGAGCTGTCCGTTTCGCGCCATGCTGAAGTTTTCGCCCATGAATGTGGAGAATGTTGTGAAGCCGCCGCACATCCCGGTGGTGAGGAGCAGCCGCAGTTCGGGCGGAAGGCTGTTGGTGCGTTCGAAAAGCCCGGTGAGCAGCCCCAGCGCAAAGCAGCCCAGAATGTTGACCGCAAGCGTGCCGAGCGGGAGGCTTGCGAAATTAACGCCCGCCGTGAGGCGCGACACCAGGTAGCGCAGCACGCTGCCCGCAAAGCCTCCTAGCCCTACGGCGAGTATTGCTTTATACATGGCTTACTGTCTGTTTGTTCCCGCCTGTGCCAGCATTTCGGCGAACTTCTGCTTCAGCCGTTCCGCCTCTTCGCCCTTTGCGATGTTTTCGCTTTCAATGAGTTTTGCAAACGTTTCGGCGGCACGGCTGCGCTCTGCGGCGCGTCCGGCGCGAAGCCCGCTGCGGTAGCTGTTGCTTGGCAGTATGTGCCTGTCTGCTTTTCCGTCTGGCATGGTTGGGATGTTGTTGTTTTCTTACTGTGTGCAAAATTACGAATAATAACCGTAACGGCGGCGCAAAATGCGGCGGCGTGGCCTGGGTGCGGGAGCGTTTTGTAACAGCTTTGTAATATGCGCGTAACACCAAATAAATTGCTGTCCGCTACCTTTGCCGCAAAAAACAATGGGGAGAATGTTTGCGGCGTGCCTGTCGCTCTGTATGGCTTGTGCGTCGGTGGCGCAGGAAAAAACGGACAGAACGCCGAAATTGGGCGGCACGATACGCTCGAAATACGAATACCAGACACAGGAGGGCGAAGGGCGTTTCGAGGTGCGCACGGCGCGGCTGAACGTGTCGGGAAACATAACGCAGGAGGTCGCATACAAGGCGGAGATTGACCTTTGCGACGAGGGGCAGATTAAGATGCTCGACGCATACGTGCGGGTTTCCCCGTGGCGCAAGCTTTCCCTTACCGTGGGGCAGGAGCGTGTGCCTTTCACGATAGACGCCCACCGCTCGCCCCACCAGCAGTATTTCGCCAACCGCTCGTTCATTGCCAAACAGGTGGGAAATGTGCGCGACGTGGGCGTGGAGGCGGGCTACAGATGGGACGTTGGGTTTCCCTTCATTGTGAACGCCGGGATTTTCAACGGCTCGGGACTCACCAACCAGAAGGATTTCTGGACAAAGGACGTGAACTTTTCCGCCAAGGCGCAGTTCCTGCTCCCCTGTGTTGACGTGGTGGTCAGCGTGCAGAAGGTGAGGCCGTCGGATGTTGATATCATGATGTACGACGCGGGAATGACTTTTCGCCGCAACAGGCTTGTGGCCGAGGCTGAGTATCTCTACAAGCGCTATTCCCGCTCGGCGTTTGACGCCGTGCATTCGTTCGACGGCTTCGTGAGCTACGGCATCCCCCTGCGCCGTGGAATGTTCCGCCAGGTGTCGCCCGTGGCGCGCTATGACTTCATGAGCAGCCACAGCGACGGCAGGCGTTATTCCGAAGACGGCAAGCCCGCCGCCGACGGCACAGGCTCGCTAATCGTGAACGACTACCGCAGAAGCCGCATCACTGGCGGCGTTACGCTTAGCCTTTCGCGCCCCTCGGCGGCGGAGATACGCATAAACTACGAGAAGTACTTCTACGGAAAGGATGCCGTGGCAAAAGTGTCGGAACGCGACAAGTTCGTAATAGAGTTCATGGCGCATTTCTGAAAGGCGTTCCCGGGGCTTTCGTTCGGCTTTGCTCGCAAAGCCGAACGGTGCGCAAAATGCCGCTTTATATTAAAAAACCTGTCAAAAGGCTCTCGTTAAGAATAAAATCATTATATTTGCAATCGATAACAATTGATTCGATAAAAT
>CAKRMO010000081.1 GCA_934364765.1 uncultured Bacteroidaceae bacterium
ACAAAGAGGTTCGCAAGGGGAATATAAAAACAAACATTCCGTCAAGAATTAGTTCTCAACGGAATGTTTTGTGGGCAAAGATGGATTCGAACCACCGAAGACGAACGTCAGCAGATTTACAGTCTGCCCCATTTGGCCACTCTGGAATTTGCCCTTATTTCTCCAGATTATTTATATTTCTGCGCGAAAGCCACCATCTTCAACGCTGTGATGGCATATTCATCGCCTTTGTTTCCAAGTATTCCCCCCGAACGCTCCTCGGCCTGCTCCTGACTGTTCGTGGTAAGCAACCCGAATATCACGGGAACATCCCCCTCGGCGTTAATCTTTGAGATGCCGCCGCTCACAGCCTGACAAATGTAGTCGAAGTGGGGCGTGTCGCCACGGATTACGCAGCCTATCGCAATTACAGCGTCAACAGTATGCTTTTTCGCCATTTGCGAACACCCGAAAACCAGTTCAAAACTGCCGGGAACAACCTCCACCACAATGTCCTCGGGAAGCACACCGTTGGCTTTGAGCGTGGTTTCTGCACCTTCAAGAAGTGCTTTGGTTATGTTGTCATTCCATTCCGCCACTACTATACCCACTCTCATCCCTTTGCCAGAGGGAACTGCGGACATATCGCTGTCGGTGAGCTGGAATGCGTTGCTCGACATTGTTTGCTTTCTGTTATTTCTTTACAGTTGCGCGTTCGATATATTTGTCTATATCCTGCTGCATCGCGCTCTGCACGTATTTGTCCTTAACCTCTTGGTAGAGTTTCAAAGCCTCGTCAAACTTGTTGTCTGACTCAAGAACTTCACCCGCCTTTACGAGATAAATCGGACTTAGGGAATTGTTGTCAGCCTTTGCTGCCGCTTTCTTGAAGGCGTTTACGGCTTCGTCTTTCTGACCAAGGGTGGCGTAGCAGTCACCCATAGCCCCGATAGCCTCTGCCTCAATCATGGCATCGCCGGCTGTGCTGTAGTCTTTAAGATATTTGAGTGCCTCTTGCGCCTTGCCTGTGTTGTAGAGCGCGATGCCTGCATAGAGTTTTGCAAGGTTTGCGGCATTTGTCCCGCTGTATTGCTTTGCTATGCTTGCGAAGCCGGCAAAACCTGCGCCGTCGCCGTTGAGGGCTTTCTGCCAATCACCCTGCGAAAAATATTCCTGACCTTTTGCAAGCGCGGTCGAGGCTTTGTCTTCTTTCGGAACGGAAACGAAGTTGTGATAGAGCAATCCTCCGCCGATTACAACAATCAAAGCCGCCAAAACAATCAGTATGG
The DNA here is from genome assembly GCA_934364765.1 of uncultured Bacteroidaceae bacterium. Lineage (GTDB taxonomy): Bacteria > Bacteroidota > Bacteroidia > Bacteroidales > Bacteroidaceae > UBA6398. The sequence goes on from CAKRMO010000081.1 coordinate 1,269, forward strand.
GCTTTTTCTGCTTGGTGAGGAATGCTTCCGAGCGGCTGATTACCTCAGCCATTTCCGTTGAACCGTTAGTCTTTATGTTAGCCATTTTGTAGTTGTTCTTTTATGTTTGTTGCTGTTAGGCGGGACAAAATTAGTCTTTTCGCATTAAATGGTGAAATTTTATCCCCACTTTTTTCTCTTTTGGGCGATTTTCTGCAACAAACCGCTTCTTGGGCGCGGGAAAACAGCTAACTTCGCATATTGAAACTGCGTTATATGATACTTCACAGGCTGTCTTTGATAAACTACAAGAATATTGCCGCCGCCGACTTGGAGTTTTCGCCCAAGATAAACTGCCTTATAGGCAGGAACGGCGAGGGAAAAACCAATGTGCTTGACGCAATATATTATATGTCGTTCTGCCACAGTGCCACCTCGATGCTCGATGCGCTTACGGTGAGGCACGGCGAGGACTTTATGGTTGCCGTGGGCGGCTATGAGGACGTGGACGGCAGGAAATACGAGGTTTCGTGCGGCGTGAGGCAGCATAAAGGCAAAAAGTTCAGTTTGAACAAAAAGGCGTACAAACGCCTTGCGGAGCATATAGGGCTTGTGCCGTTGGTTATGGTTTCGCCAAACGACGGAGAGCTTGTTACGGGCGGCGGCGAGGCTCGCAGGAAGTTCATGGACATAGTGATTTCACAATACGACAGGCTTTATCTCGACTCCCTCATAAAGTACAACCGCGCCCTCAAACAGCGCAACGCCCTTCTGCGCGGCGATGTGGAGCCGGACGCTTCGATGCTCGACATATACGAGGAGGAGATGGCTGCGGAGGGGGAGAAAATCTTCATGGCGCGTGCAGTTCTCACCGAGAAGCTCACGCCGCTTTTCCGGAAGTATTATTCGCTGATTTCCGCCGATGCCGAGAAGCCCTCCCTCGCATACGTCTCGCACTGCCAAAGAGGCCCGCTTTTGGAAACCATACGCGGCGGACGCGCAAAAGACCGCATTATAGGCCATTCGCTTCATGGCATACACCGCGACGAGTTGCAGATGTGCCTTGGCGGCTATCCGATACGCAATGAGGGCTCGCAGGGGCAGACGAAATCTTTCCTGCTCGCGCTGAAATTCGCGCAGTTTGACTTGCTTCGCCATTCGGGCAGCGGAAAAGTGCCGCTTTTGCTGCTCGACGACTTGTTTGACAAACTGGATGCCTCACGCGTTTCGCAGATTGTGAACATGGTTGCGGGAAACGACTTCGGGCAGATTTTCATAACCGACACCGACCGTGAGAGGCTCGCGCCAATTCTTGCGTCAACGGAGCGCGATTACCGTGTGTTCAATGTAAAGGGCGGCGAGATAAGCCTATGAGAAGAAAGAAAGTGGAACCTATTGGCGATGTGGTGTCCTTGTTTTTGAGGGCGCAGGGCCTGGAAACGCCGCTCAACGAGGCGCGTGCCGTGAATGCGTGGCAGGAGATTGTGGGTGAGCGTGTGGCGCAAGCGACGCAGAACCTGAGGATTTACAACCAGGTTTTGTTTGTCGAGGTGCAGTCGCCGGCGTTGCGCAACAACCTTTTCATGCAGCGCAAGCAGCTTGTGGAAAAGATAAACGCTTATGTCAAGGCTGACGTGATTACCGACATAATGTTCAAATAGGTTTTGCTGTTGCCGGGAAAAGTCCGAAAACACGCGCTTTTTGATTAAATTTGCAGCAGGAGATACCATATATATAATGAATACATTCGGAAATGTTTTTTGCCTCACGTCTTTTGGCGAAAGTCATGGCGTGGCGGTCGGGGGTGTGATTGACGGAATGCCCGCCGGGATAGAGGTTGACTTGGATTTTATTCAAAGCGAGCTTGACCGCCGCCGCCCCGGGCAGAACAGCCTGACAACCCCCCGAAAAGAGGCTGACAAGGTGGAGATTCTGTCGGGCGTTTTCGGGGGCAGGACAACAGGCACGCCGATTGGCTTTGAGGTTAGAAACGAAAACCAACGCTCAAAGGACTATTCGGAACTGAAGGATGTTTACCGCCCCTCGCACGCCGATTTCACATATCAGGAAAAATACGGTTTGCGCGACTACCGTGGAGGCGGCAGACAGAGCGCGCGCGAAACCATTGCGCGGGTCGTTGCCGGAGCTTTTGCAAAACTTGCCCTGCGCAAGGTCGGCGTGGAGGTGAGGGCGTACACCTCGCAGATTGGCACGGTGGCTCTTGGCTCTGAATACAAATGGTTTTCTGCTGAAGATATAGAAAAGAGTGCCGTGCGCTGCCCTGATGCAGAGGTTGCGGTTAAGATGGAAAACGAGATAAGAAGCGCGTTGGGCGATGGCGACACGGTGGGCGGCGTTGTGAGCTGCATTATAAAGGGTGCGCCCGTAGGGCTTGGCGAGCCTGTGTTTGGCAAGTTCCACGCCGCTCTCGCTTCGGCGGTCATGTCGGTAAACGCGGCAAGGGGTTTTGAGCTTGGCAACGGCTTCGGCGCGGCGGCAATGCGCGGGACGCAGTACAACGACGCTTTCGTCCCCGACGGCAAGGGCGGCGTTGCAACGGAAACAAACCATAACGGCGGCGTGCTTGGCGGAATTACGGACGGAAGCGATGTGGATTTCCGTGTGGCGTTCAAGCCCGTGCCCACGCTGAAAGTGGAGCAGCGTACGGTTGACACCGGCGGAAACCCGACAGTCATCGCGGCACGCGGGCGGCACGACCCTTGCGTTGTTCCGCGTGCTGTGCCGATAGTGGAGGCTATGGCGGCGATGGTAACGCTTGATTATTACCTTTTAAGCAGGACAAACCGCATCTGAGTGCGGCTTGGCAGGTGCGGCAAAGTGTTGGATTTCCGATATTCAAACAAGAAGCCTCGCGGATGCTTTTTGCAACCGCGAGGCTTTATTAGTGTGGTGGACGGCGTTTAGAGAATGCCCTGCGCCATCATCGCCTTGGCAACTTTCATGAAGCCGGCAACGTTTGCGCCCTTAACATAGTTTATGTAGCCGTCGGGTTCTGTGCCGTATTTCACGCACGCAGCGTGGATGTCGCACATTATATTGTGAAGTTTCTTGTCAACTTCTTCTGCCGTCCAGTTCAGACGCTCGGAGTTCTGCGTCATCTCGAGACCTGAAACAGACACGCCGCCGGCGTTTGCTGCCTTGCCCGGAGAATAGAGTATCTTGGCATCCTGGAACACCTTGATAGCCTCGGGCGTGCTTGGCATATTTGCGCCCTCGCTCACGGCAATCACGCCGTTCTCAACCAACTTGCGTGCGTCGTCGCCGTCAATTTCGTTTTGTGTTGCCGAGGGAAGCGCAATGTCGCACTTTTCGCCCCAAGGACGTGCTCCTGCAACATATTTTACGCCGTATTTCTCGGCGTATTCGCGAATGCGCCCGCGCTCGATGTTCTTGAGCTCCATCACGTAGTTCCACTTTTCGCGGTCAATGCCGTCGGGGTCGTATATGTAGCCGTCGGAGTCGGAGAGTGTAACAACTTTCGCGCCGAGGTCGATGAGCTTGTCAACGGTGTATTGCGCCACGTTGCCCGAACCGCTCACGCATACGGTCTTGCCCTTGACGTCGATGCCCCTTGTCTTGAGCATTTCGAGCATGAAGTAAACGTTTCCGTAGCCGGTTGCCTCGGGACGGATGAGCGAGCCGCCAAATTCAAGCCCCTTGCCCGTGAATGTGCCGGTGAACTCGTGTGTGAGCTTCTTGTACATTCCGAACATATATCCCACTTCGCGTCCGCCCACGCCTATGTCGCCGGCGGGAACGTCGGTGTTGGGGCCGATGTTTCTCCAAAGCTCGGTCATGAAAGCCTGGCAGAAGCGCATGATTTCGGCGTTGCTCTTGCCGCGCGGGCTGAAGTCGCTGCCGCCCTTTGCGCCGCCCATGGGAAGGGTGGTGAGGGAGTTCTTGAATGTCTGCTCAAAGGCAAGGAACTTCAATATGCCGAGGTTCACGGAAGAGTGGAAGCGGATGCCGCCCTTGTACGGGCCGATGGCGTTGTTGTGCTGCACGCGGTAGCCGTTGTTGGTCTGAACCTTGCCCTTGTCGTCAACCCAAGTTACGCGGAACTGGTAGATGCGGTCGGGGATGCAGAGACGCTCTATGAGGTTTGACTTCTCGAACTCAGGATGCTGGTTGTAGGTTTCCTCGATTGTGGGAAGCACCTGCGATACAGCCTGAATGTATTCCGGCTGTCCCGGATAACGGCGTTTTAGGTTTTCAATAACTTCGCTTGATTTCATTTTAAGTTACTCGTTTGTTAATATTCCATATCGTGTTGCAAATATACAAAAAGTTGGTTTAATGACGGTATTCATGAAAATAAAATGCTTTTGAAAAGATAAAGGTTTCAAAAGTTCAGAATAAATATGGCCGCCCTCCATCGCAATTTGACAGGTGTGGAACGTAATGCCGCCGTTTTCGGATGCGTCATATATGCAACGGTTTGCGGTGCGGTTCATGCGGTGGCGTATAGGGCGAATGCAATTAGCCCCCGTTATTGGTGCAAAACCGAAATCGGATGCCATTTTCAAAACGCACCCAAGACTATATCAGACATAGAAAAAACTATGTCCTATGCAGGAAAAATTATGTCTGATATAATTTAAACTACAT
>CAKRMO010000082.1 GCA_934364765.1 uncultured Bacteroidaceae bacterium
CCGCAAGCCGCTGCTTGCAGCCTGCGATGTTTATCGCCCGGCGGCTGTTGACCAGTTGAAGGTGCTTGGAGAGCAGATTGGCGTTCCTGTTTATTGCGAGCCAAACTCCAAAGATCCTGTGAGCATAGCCCTTAACGCCATAAAGGAAGCCAAGGCAAAGGGAAATGATTTGGTTATCATCGACACGGCGGGCCGCTTGGCTGTTGACGAGGAGATGATGAACGAAATATCAGCCATGAAAAATGCCGTAAAACCTGACGAAACGCTTTTTGTGGTCGACTCCATGACTGGTCAGGATGCCGTGAACACTGCGAAGGAGTTTAATGAAAGGCTCGACTTTAACGGAGTGGTGCTTACAAAGCTTGATGGCGACACACGTGGTGGTGCGGCTCTTTCTATACGTACAGTGGTTGACAAGCCTATAAAATTCATAGGTACGGGAGAGAAAATGGAGGCTCTTGACGTATTCCATCCCATGCGAATGGCAGACCGCATTCTCGGAATGGGAGACATTGTGTCTCTCGTGGAGCGTGCGCAGGAGCAGTATGACGAAAAGGCTGCACGCCGTTTGCAGAAGAAAATAGCCAAAAACCAGTTTGATTTTAATGATTTCTTGGCACAGATTGCCCAAATTAAGAAAATGGGCAACATTAAAGACCTTGTGTCTATGATTCCCGGCGTAGGAAAGGCTTTGAAGAATATAGACATCGACGACAATGCTTTTAAGAGCATCGAGGCCATGATATATTCCATGACTCCCCAGGAACGCTCTAATCCGGATATGATAAACGGCAGTCGCCGCCGCCGCATAGCCGCAGGTTCAGGCACGGATTTGCAGGAGGTGAACAGATTGCTGAAGCAGTTTGAGCAGACGCGCAAGATGATGCACCAGATGACTGGCGGACGAATGCAGCAAATGATGGCAAGAATGAAGAAATAGGTTTTCCAACAAAATAAACGAATATGCAACTGATAGACGGAAAGCAGACAGCCGCCGCAATAAAGGCGGAAATAGCGAAGGAAGTAGAAGCTCTTGTAAATGGCGGTTCGCGCCGCCCGTGCCTTGCGGCAATACTTGTGGGACACGACGGAGGCAGTGAAACATATGTGGCGAACAAGGTGAAGGCTTGCGAGGTGTGTGGCTTCAAATCGATATTGGTGAGATATGAAGAAACTGTTACCGAAGAGGAACTTTTGCAGAAGGTAAAAGAACTGAACGAGGACTCTGGCGTTGACGGAATAATAGTGCAGCTGCCTTTGCCCAAGCATATATCGGAGCAAAAAGTTATAGAGACGATAGACTTCCATAAAGATGTTGACGGTTTCCATCCTATAAATGTCGGACGTATGGCTATCGGGCTGCCCGCATTTGTGTCGGCAACGCCAAAGGGAATAATGGAGCTGTTCAAGCGTTATGGAATAGAAACGTCGGGTAAGACCTGTGTGGTTCTCGGACGCAGCAACATCGTAGGGAAACCCATGGCGCAACTGATGATGCAGAAAAACAACGGAGACTCAACGGTTATAGTTTGCCATAGCCACACAAAAGACATAAAGGCTTTCTGCCGACAGGCAGACATAATCATAGCCGCTTTGGGACAACCGGATTTTGTAACTGCAGATATGGTGAAACCCGGGGCTGTGATAATAGACGTAGGCACAACTCGTGTGCCGGATGCCACAAAAAAGAAGGGCTTCCGTCTGAACGGCGATGTGAAATTTGATGAGGTGGCTCCGCTTTGCTCGTATATTTCGCCAGTTCCCGGTGGCGTTGGTCCTATGACTATTTGCTCGTTAATGCAAAACACCTTGCTTGCGGCAACGCATAAACTGTACAAGTGATGAAACAGACAATTACTTGTTTCGTGGCTTATGAACACGAAAATGTCGGAAATGTTCTCTTTGCAGTCAAGAGGTTGCCAAAAAGAATAAAACCGGAATCAACTTCGGCATTAAAGTATATGGCGAGTCATTGCAATACTCCGTATGTCTTGATTTCTGCAAAACCCGAACTTTTGCGTTTCACGGCAGAAACATTAACTCGCTTTTGTGGTTCGCTTGCCAATTCCAACGCGCTGATGGCCTATAGCGATTACATAGACGAGCATGAGGACGGAAGTTTTACTGATCATCCGTTAATTGACTATACTGTAGGCTCTGTTAGCGATTCCTTTGAGTTTGGCAAGGCTGTGCTTGTGCCGTTGGAGGCTATAAGGAACTTTGCTTCCGAAACTACGAAATCATATTCCTTTGCTGGTGTTTACGCATTTCGTCTGTGGGCAAGCCGCGTGGGAAGCATTTTTCATGTAAAGGAGAAATTATATACGGCTGTGCAGGAAGACAAACGTAAGAGCGGACAAAAGCAATTTGACTATCTGAACCCGCTGCTCCACCGCCGTCAAAAAGAAATGGAGGCGGCGTTTACGGAATATCTTAAAGATATAAACGCCTATATATCCCCAAAGCAGATAAAAGCTGTTGACTTTTCAAAAGACGGAGGTTTCGAATGCGAGGCTTCTGTGGTAATTCCTGTAAGAAACCGTGTGCGTACTGTCGCAGATGCTGTGAACAGTGCCTTGTCGCAAGAGGCGAACTTTGATTTCAATGTCATTGTTGTGGACAATCATTCTACGGACGGCACTACAGAAGTTCTTGCCGAGTTGGCAAAGAAAAACCCTCGTGTGGTGCATATAGTTCCCGAACGCGAGGATTTGGGAATCGGGGGATGCTGGCAGCTTGCAGCAGATGATAAAAGGTGCGGACGCTTTGCCGTACAGCTTGACAGCGATGATATATATTCTGACGCTCATACGCTTGAAAAAATTGTAAGCCGCTTCCACCGCACCCATGCGGCCATGGTTATAGGCAGCTATCGCCTTGTGGACTTCAAGTTGAACACTCTCCCGCCCGGGATTATAGACCATAGGGAGTGGACCTCGGCTAATGGCAGAAACAACGCCTTGCGCATAAATGGTCTTGGCGCACCGCGTGCATTCTATACGCCTATGCTTCGTGAAATAAGATTTCCTAATACATCTTATGGTGAAGATTATGCGTTGGGACTTGCGTTTTCGCGAGAGCATTATCTTTCCAGAATATACGATGTGCTTTATCTTTGCCGACGTTGGGAGGATAATTCTGACGCAGCCCTTTCGCAGGAGAAGATTAACAAGAACAATGCATATAAAGACAGTTTGCGTGCAGCGGAAATAGAGGCACGCAAGAAATTAAATGCAAAATGAACGAAAGTCGAATGTTCCCCTCCGCTTCAGAAGTTGCCGTTTTTTTTGACAAGCAATTGGAGTGTTGGGAGGATGCGCGTTTGCGTTTTGAGGGACTGAAAGGTATAAAAACAAAAACGTTGTCTTTTGGTGGAACAGTATTGAATGCGCAGTTCAATCCGTCAAGAATTGTTTCGACAGGGGCGAAAGTTGACAAAAATTCCATTGCAAAGCGTGCGTGTTTTCTTTGTGAGAAGAACCGTCCCGAACAGCAGATCATGTTGCCCGCGTTTGGCGGACAGTATCAGGTTTTGGTAAATCCATTTCCTATTCTGGACGGGCATCTGACAATTCCCGCAAAAGAGCATACAGGCCAAAGCTTGAATGGAAAGTATCGCGATTTGTGTGAAATTGCAAATTCGCTTCAGGGGTATTTGGCTTTTTATAACGGTTCTAAATGCGGAGCTTCGGCTCCCGACCATTTGCATTTCCAAGCTGGCAGGCGTGGTAATATTCCCATTGAGAGGGATTGGGCGAAGTATGAAAACAAGTTGCAACCTGTGTTTACTGACGGATTGTTTAGGATTGCTGGATATGCTTGCCCTGTTCTTGCAATAGTAGCCTCCAATGTGGATGAAAGCACGAAGGTTTTTGAAAAGCTGTATGCAAGGCTTCGGCTGGTAAGTCCTGAGGAGGAATTTCCGATAAATGTTATTGTTTGGAAAGAGGAATGCAATATTGTCTCTGTGGTTTTTCTTCGTAAAAAACACCGCCCCGACTGCTATTTCGCCGAAGGGGATGAAAATATGATTGTCAGTCCGGGTTCTGTGGACATGGGCGGTTTGATTATAACCGCAAGGGAGGATGATTTCATAAAACTTACTACTCAAAAGGCTTTCGGAATACTAAAAGAGGTAACTTTGTCTCAGCCGGAAATAGACCAAATTCTTAGGTAGTATGAATGTTACGCGGCACAAAGTGGCAGTAGGAATAATGAGTGGGAAAGAGATTTCCTTTGTGCTTAAAGGAGGCTATCTGCTCAACGGCACAGTTTGCAAAGAACTAAACACAGCCGTAATTGATAATGGCAAAATACATTTTGGCGGAGAGACATACGATGAATTGTTTTTTTCTCCGACGGATGCGGATTGTGTTTTTACTCTGAAAGGTGTGACTATTGGGAAGAAGTTTCATTGGGAGCGTAAGGAGGATGAGACTTTTTCCGGCTCTCTCAAGATAGTCATAGCCGACGGTTCGCTTGAAGCTATAAATATTGTGGACGTTGAGGTGTATTTGCGCAGTGTCATTTCAAGTGAAATGAGTTGCAATGCCCCATTAGAGTATCTCAAAACACAGGCGGTTGTTTCCAGAAGTTGGGTTGTGCGTATTTTGCAATCACGCAAGGATAATGCTGTTGTTGCTCCTACGGAAGTCAATGATGTTTTTAATGGCATACCCAGACACATAAAATGGTATGAAAACGATGCCCATAAGCTTTTTGATGTTTGCGCCGATGACCACTGCCAGCGTTATGAGGGGCTTTCACACGCTGTAAACCCGGCGGCGGAAAAGGCGGTGGAGGAAACTTCCGGTGAAGTGCTTGTTTGCGACGGCGAAATATGCGATGCGCGTTTCTCAAAAAGTTGCGGAGGCGTTTCCGAACGCTTTTCAAGCTGCTGGGACAATACCGAAAAAGCTTATTTGCAGCCTGTGTTGGATGCGGCCGATGACAAAACTATACCCGATTTGACAAAGGAGGAGAATGCGGAAAACTGGATACGCAGTGCACCAAGCGCGTTTTGCAACAGCAAAGACAACGAAGTTCTGTCCCAAGTTCTCAACGACTATGATTTGGAAACGAAGGATTTTTACCGTTGGCGAGTGGAATACGACGCAAAAGAGTTGTCCTCTTTGGTAAACAGTAAAACGGGAGTTGATTTCGGGTTTATAAAAAAACTCGTGCCGTTGCGGCGTGGCGCGAGCGGTAGAATAACAGAACTTCTGGTGGAAGGGACAAAAAGACAGATGATAATAGGGAAGGAACTTGAAATACGCCGCGTGCTGAGTGAAAGCCATCTTAAAAGTTCCGCTTTTGTTGTTGACCGCTTGGATGTTGACGAAGACGGAGTTCCTGCGCGTATAGTGCTTACAGGCGCAGGGTGGGGACACGGAGTGGGGCTTTGCCAAATAGGGGCGGCTGTAATGTCAGCCCAAGGATATGGCTACCGTGACGTTCTTCTTCATTATTTCAGAAACTCTAAAATAAAGAATATATATGTGTGATAAGAAAAGTGCCTCCGTGCATTCGGGAAAGGTATCGCCGTGGGCGTGGATACCTTCGCTGTATTTTGCCGAGGGAATACCTTATGTCATTGTAATGACGCTTGCATTGGTGATGTTCAAGAATCTTGGCGTGAACAACGGCGATGCCGCGCTATATACAAGCTGGCTTTATCTGCCGTGGGTCATAAAGCCCTTTTGGAGTCCGCTTGTTGATTTGATGAAAACAAAACGCTGGTGGATATGGTCAATGCAATTGCTGATAGGCGCGGGGCTTGCCGGGTTGGCTTTCACCCTTAATGTGAGCCTTCACAT
>CAKRMO010000083.1 GCA_934364765.1 uncultured Bacteroidaceae bacterium
CCCGCCTTCGAAGCCTTCATGAAGCTGCGCATAAAGCCGCAGGGATTCAGCAAGTATTGCATAGGCACATACCTCACCAACCCAGAAGTGAAGCACAACAAGTTCAAGAAAAAGGAAGTTGTGATGAAAAGGCTCAGGTGAGGGGGCGGAATTAAAGGTCAGTAAATCAACAACAATAACATCCATCAAAGCATATCATGATAACTTTACTCAGCAGTCTTGCAGACACCACGCTCTTCGGCGTGCAGCTCGTCAACGTGCCGGGGCTGGTCGAAATGCTCACGCGTTTCGCGCTCAACTCCGTGTTCGTGTTTGTGATAATCAACTTTTTCTATTATCCGCGCAGCAACAGGCGCGACTATTATTTCGCCTTCGTAATGCTGTCGGTGAGCATCTTCATGATGATCTACCTCATGGACGGCTCCAAGATAAAGATAGGCGCCGCGCTCGGCTTGTTTGCCGTGTTCGGGATAATACGCTACCGCACGGAGAGCGTGCCAATACGCGAGATGACCTACCTGTTCTTTGTCGTTGCCATATCTGTGATAAACGGAATGTCGGCAAAACTCAGCGTGGTGGAGCTTCTCGCGGCCAACCTGCTGTTCGTGCTTGTCGTTGCGGTGGCAGAGAGCAACCACTTCGTGAAAAGGGTGGGCTGCAAGTATGTGCGCTACGACAACATAAAGCTAATCACCCCCGCAAAGAACGCCGAGCTGATTGCCGACCTGAAGGAGCGCACCGGGCTTGACGTGCTGCGCGTGGAGGTGGGGTCAATCGACTTCATGAACGACACCGCGCTGATCAAGATGTACTACACGTCCCACTCCACGGTGAACAATGATGCCGACACCACGCCAAAAATGCCCAAAAACTATGGGGAATCATAACAGTAACACAAATAAAATTCAAAGAAAATGAAAGCTACTAAAACCCTGCTCGTCTCGGCGGCGGCAGCTTTGATGTGCGCGTCCGCGAATGCCTCTGACTTTGGTCTGTGGACAGGTCTCGGAGCGACAAAGAAACTCGGAATGTTCAGCGTGTCGGTTGACGGAGGATTCCGGAGCCAGAACAATTTGAAAAGCGTTGACCGCTGGAATGTGGGCTTCGGAGTGGAATACAAGCCTTCGGCATATTTTTCGGTCGGCGCGTCGTATGATTTCATCTACAACTACAAGTGCGAGCGCAAGGAGGCGAAGTATGAAACCTGGCTCGACAGGGACGGCGACGGAAACGAGGTTGTGAAAAGCGAATACGAGGGCTACAACGTGAAGAAGCCGTACTGGCGCTGCAAGAACCGCTGGAATTTCGACGTAACTGGAAAGCTGCCGGTGGGCCGCCTCACTCTTTCGCTCCGCGAGCGTTACCAGTTCACCCGCGCCAATTCCGTGAGCTCGCTTGTGGACAAATACCGCATTGAAGACGAGGGCGGAGCCCCCGAATACAAAAAGACCGATGTCAAGGCCCGTTCCGCGAGCAACAGTTCGCGTCTCCGCTCGCGCCTTATGGCAGACTACAACATCCGCCACTGTCCGCTTTCGCCCTACGCATACATTGAGATAACCAACAATATGTGCGGCGGGATGAGTCTTGATAAGACGCGTGTTGGCGTGGGGACGGAGATAAAGCTCAACAAGCAAAACAAGATAGACATAGGGTATGTTTACCAGGACTCCAATGATGACGATTTCGAGGGCAGGGAACACGTTATCGACATATCCTACAAATACAAGTTCTGAAGCCATAAACAAATATTGATATGAAAAGAATTTTAGTGACATTTGCCGTTGCGGCGGTTGCAATGCTTGCGCCGCTTGCGGCATCGGCCGACGGCGTGGCGAAATACCTCACCGTAACGATGACAGACGGAACCGAGGTGAGCTATTCGCTCGAAAGTTTCCGCGTAACCTATGGCGGGGGCAATATGTATGTTGAAAGTGCGGGCGAGAAGTTCACACTTTCCACGGCAAGCCTCACCAATATGTTTTTCTCCGAAACTCCCACGGCGGTTTCCGCGCCAAGGGTGAGCACAGCCGTGATTGTGAACAACGGCGGCGCGGTTACGGTGAGTTTGGCGCAAGGCGCGGTGCTGCGTGTCTATACCACGGAAGGCTCGTTGGTGCATTCCGTGAAAATGCCTGCGGGCGAGAACAAGGCTGACTTGTCATCGCTTGCCAAAGGTGTGTATGTTGTAACTGTGGGCGGCAAGTCCGTGAAATTGGAGAAGAAATGAGAAAGCTGGCACTTGTCTCAGCCCTGCTTCTTTGCGTTGCCTATGCAAAGGGGCAGACAATGTATTTTTGGAAAAGCAACGTTGCGCTTGCGGCAGACGCGGCGGCGTTGGGCGTTATGGAATATTCGCAAAACGGCACGGCTCTCACGGTGGTTGACTCCGTAATCAGCTTGCAGGACATCGACAGCATCACGGTCGGCACGCCTGTTGACTCGGCCACCGTCAAGGTTGTTTACGGCGCAAACGGAGCCTGGGCGGTTGTTCCCTTTGCCCTTTCGCGCAAGGTGGCTGTGAGCATTGACGGGGCTTATGTTGATGCCGTCTCCACCGCAGTTGACGGCAACGACATAGTATATTCGCTTTCCGGCGAGAGCAACGACGGAGCTTTCACCCAGACGGGAACTTACAAATGTTCCGTGAGCCTTGAAGGGCTAAGCCTTGAGTCGAAACGCGGCGCGGCAATAAACATCGCAAACGGCAAGCGCATCAAGTTCCTTCTTACGGAGGGGACCGTGAACACGCTTTCCGACCTTGCGGGCGGCACTCAGAAAGCCTGCCTTTACGTAAAGGGGCATCCCGAGTTTGAGGGCGGCGGCACGCTCAACGTTACGGGCAACGCTTCCCACGGAATTGGCACATGGGAGTATATGTATGTCAAGTCGGGCAACATAAACATTCTCTCCGCTGCCAACGATGGAATACACGCCGGGCAGTATTTCAGGATCAAGGGCGGCTCTGTGGTTGTGCGCAACGCCAAGGGCGACGGAATACAGGCTGACGTAACCAAGGACGCTACGGACGAGCTTAACGGGCAGATGATTATAAACGGCGGCAAGATTGACATAACCTCAACCGCAGCCGATGTGAAACTGCTGCGCTGCGACAGCCTCATGACCATAAGCGGCGGAACGATTGTAATCAACGGCACCGGCGACGGCATAAAGGGCATAGCCACTGACGGAAACCTTGTGGTGAACCAGGACAACGGCACAACGAGCATCAGCGTTACCGTTTCGGGCGGCGTATATACCGACCCGCTTACAAGCGCAACGAGCAAGACGCGCTGCATAAAGGTTGACGGCGACTTCACAATCACCGGCGGCACAATCAAGGCTAACGCCACGGGGAAGAAAAGCGCAACCATAAAGGTTGACGGCGTTTCCTCGAAGGGCAGCGCCGCATCGGTTACGACAAACGACGGCTACGTGTTCGACAAAACTATATGACGAACGCATAGAGCCAAAAGAAAAATCACGCGGGCCGTATGCCATGAGGTGTGCGGCCCGCATTGTATGAGCGCGGCTTTACGTGGTGTGCCGGTTTATGGCTGGAAATCATAAATGCTTAGGTTGCCCTTGTTCGGCATGGCATCCCGTGCGGCAGACTTGTTGCCGAATAAACCGCAGAAATGGCATGGTTTGTGTAAGGCATTGGCTTGCAGAATAATACCCAAATAAGAAACGCCCTGTGTAACGATTTGCTTTTCAGGTGTTTGCGAGTGGCGAAAAAAGGTCTGATGTAGTTTGAATTATGTCTGATATAATTTTTCCTGCATAGGACATAGTTTTTCCCATGTCCTATGTGGTGTGTCCGCTAAAGTTCCGTGTACGGCTCAATGCGCCTTATGTCTTGCGGTGTGAAAACGCTGTCGGCTTCGAGTGCCTTAATGGAGGTTATGCGCCCCCATTCGCGCCGCAGCCTCATAATGTGGTTGGTCTGGCGTTTGTTGAAATATGGGTGGCGTATAATCTGCGCATATCCCGCCGTGTTCAGGTTTATCCGCCTGGGGCTTGGCGTTTTTACGCAAAACCATTCCGTGGCGTTCTTGTCAAGCCCGTAAACCTCCGCAGCCTGTGCCGGCGAGACATATCCCCCAAGCAGTTCGCCGTATCTCACGATGCGCCGCGCCAGCACGCTTCCCACTCCCGGCACGCGCTTCAGCAGGGTTGTGTCGCCGCAGTTCAGGTCAACTGTCTCGCCGCTTTTGAGTTTGGAGTTGCGGCATTCGCGCTTTTCAACAGTGCTTTCGCGCCCCTTTTCGCTTTGCGGAATGCAGATGTACGGCGCGAGCCTTGCATAGTCGGCTTCCGTTATGGTGTATATCCGTTTCAAATCCTCCTTTTTGCGGAAGCGGCCGCCCGCGTTGCGGTAGTGCACAATCGCCGTTGCCTGTCCGGGGCGCAGACCGAGCGTTACCAGGGCTGCGCTGTCCGCAGTGTTGGGGTTGAAGCGCGAGAGCCGTGCGGCTGTGGCGTTTTGCCCCGTTTGAAAATGCCGGCTGTTTTTGCCGTCTTGCCTTGAAACGCTGAAATTTCGGTATTGCTCCAACTGTTTTTCCGTTGGCGGCGGCAGGGCGTCGGTGCTGTGGTTGCGGAGAAGGAATGCCGCAGCCGTTGCCGCGAGTGCCGATATTGCCACAATGGCTATCGCCGCCCCTTCAAGCCGGCTTATTCGCAAACGCGCCATTGTGAGGGCTTAGAACAGGTTGAGTATTCCCAAACCGTCAAGGAACACCAGCCCTATGCCCACAGGCACAACGTATCTGAGGGCGAAAACCAAAAGTCCGAAGCAGCGCAGTTTCAGCTCCCCGCCGTTGGTAAGCTCGTGCCTGATTACTTTTTTGTCTAAAACCCACCCGGTGAATACGGAGGTAAGGAAGCCCGCCACGAGAAGCAGTATTTTCGCCGTAACAAAGTCGAAAAGGTCGAAGAGGCTCATTCCCGCAATCCTGAAGTCGGAAAGCACGCCCATTGAGAGCGAGCACAGCGCCCCCAGTGCAAGACATCCGCACGTAACGAAGCACGCCGCCTTGCGCCGGCTTATTTTGCGGGTTTCCGAAAGGTATGCCGTTATCACCTCGTGCAGCGAAATTGTTGACGTGAGCGTTGCCACCACAAGCAGGGCGTAGAACGCCAGCGAGCAGACGTATGCCATTACCGGCATGTCGCCGAGCGCGAGCTGGAACACGTTTGGCAGCGCGATGAATACAAGCGATGGGCCGGCGTCGGGGCTTAGTCCCGCCACGCTGAACACTGCGGGGAAAATCACAACCCCTGCCATAACCGCCACAAGAGTGTCGATTACGCTCACGGTGAGTGCGGTTTGCGTGATGTTTGTCTTTTTTGAGAAATATGAGGCGTATGTGCACATGCAGCCCATTCCCAGACTGAGGGAATAGAACGCCTGCGCCATTGCGGCCATTACCACTTCGGAATTAATCTTTGAAAAATCGGGCGCAAAGAGAAACTGCAGGCCTTTCGCCGCCCCGGCGGTTGACAGGGAGCACACCATGAGTACTATGAGCAGCACGAACAAAACGGGCATGAGCAGTTTCGCCGACTTCTCAATTCCCCCCTTCACGCCTTTCACTATTACAAAATGCGTAACAAGCATGAAGATGGCGAGGCACAGCAGCGGCTGCCACGGGTTGCTTACGAAGTTTGTGAAGTTGTCGGAGAAAACTTCCTTGCTGTCGCTCTTGAGGGCCATCACGTTGAAGCGGTTGAGCAGCGACTGGAATGTGTAGAAAAGCGTCCAGCCCGCAACCACCGAGTAGTACGACAGTATGAGGAACGG
>CAKRMO010000084.1 GCA_934364765.1 uncultured Bacteroidaceae bacterium
TGGACGGCAAGAAGGACGGAACAGACGGCGGCGATGTGATAGAAGGCAACCCGGACGGCGGACTCGACTCGCGCAAGAACGACTCGGGCTGGGACTTTGAATGGTAACGGACTTCTGCGAAGAAAACAGAATTAAATACTAAAAACCCTCCGTGCGCAACAGGCGTGCGGAGGGTTTTTCTTTGCCTTCCGCCTTGGAATGCGGCTTGTACGGCATTTTTTCTTAACTTTGCCGACACCTATGCCGCTGAAAGCAAAAAACATATTATCCGCCCTGTGTGCCGCATTCGCAATTCCGTTTGCCGCACAAAACACCGTCGCGCAAGACGATGCGAACCGCTACACCATGCGCTCGAACATGATTGGCGCTGGCGGCGTGAACAGGCTTGAGACATACCTTTCGCCGTTTGAATACGCGGGGACGGAGCTGCGGTTTCTTCACGAGTCGATGCGCCTTACGAAGAAAATGGGCGGCAGGGTGAGCACGCAGCAGTTCTTCGAGGGAAACTTCAGTGTTTCGCGCAGTCCGAGCCGCGACGCAAGCTATCTTGCCGGCGACTTCGACTGGCGCATAGCGTGGCATTACAACTGGAAACCGCTGCAAAACCTGCGCGTGCTCGCCGGTGTGCAGACCGGGGCAAGCATGGGCGCGGTTTACAACACGCGCAACGGCAACAACCCCGCCCAGGCCAAGCTTTCGGCCGACATCGCCGCCTCGGCAATGGCAATATACCGCTTTGCGCTCCTGGGGCGCACATTCTCGGCGCGCTGCCAGCTCGACGCGCCGCTGCTGGGACTTATGTTCTCTCCCGCGTTCGGGCAGTCGTACTACGAAATGTTTTCGCTCGGACACTACGACCATAACATTTGCGCCACATGGCTTGGCAACGCGCCCACGTTCCGCAACCTGCTCACGCTCGACGCCCCCCTCGGGGCGGGCATACTGCGTCTCGGCTGGCGTTTCGACATACGCCAGAGCCATGTGAACCACCTGAAAAGCCACACATGGAGCAACGTGTTCATGATTGGCTATGTGAAACACTTCCGCCTTGTGAAGCAAAAGGACGGCTATGTGCACAAATACATATTGTAGCAACATGAAACGCCTCACGACATATCTGGCAACGCTTTGCCTTGCACTCGCCTCCTGCATAACCGAGGACACGCCGCCCAACACGCCCGATGGGAACTTTGACCATTTGTGGAAAATACTCGACAGCCACTATTGCTTCTTCAACGAGAAAAAGGAGCAGTACGGCGTGGACTGGGGGGAGGTTTACTCACGCTACAAGCCGCAGGTGAAAGGAAACATGACGAACGAGCAGCTTTTCAAACTGTGTGCGCAAATGCTCGCCGAACTCCGCGACGGACACGTGAACCTCACCGCCTCGCACGACATGGCGCGATACTGGAAATGGTTCGAGGACTACCCTACGAATTTCAGCGACTCCATACTGCGCATATACATGGGCACAGACTACCGCATTGCCGCAGGGATAAAATACCGCATACTCGGCAAAGACATAGGCTACATGAGGGTGGCGACGTTCGAGAACGCCATCGGCAGCGGCAACGTGAGCGAGATGCTGCGCCACTTCGCCCTGTGCAAGGCGTTGATCATTGACGTGAGAAACAACGGCGGCGGAATGATAACGTCAGCCGAGAAACTCGCCTCCCACTTCATAAACGCCAAGACCCTCGTAGGGTACATCTGCCACAAAGACGGCAAGGGACACGGCGACTTCTCGTCCCCCAAAAGCGTTTACCTCACCCCCGCAACGGGAATACGGTGGCTGAAGCCGGTAATCATACTCACCAACCGCCAGACATACAGCGCGGCTAACACCTTCGTGATGTACATGAAGCAACTCGCCCACGTTAAAACCGTAGGCGACAAAACTGGCGGCGGCGCGGGAATGCCGTTCAACTCCGAACTGCCCAACGGCTGGAGCGTGAGGTTTTCGGCGTGCCCTATGTATGACGCGGAAATGCACGCAACCGAAGAGGGGATAGAGCCTGACGTAAAGGTGAACATAACGACCGAAGACTACCAGCGGGGAACAGACACCATAATAGAGGCGGCCATAAAGGCGGCAAACGCCAAATAACCTCCGCCCGGTTTTGCCATTTGCCGCCGTATTGCTAAATTTGCAACTCCAAACGCAACGCACCTGTGGCGGAATTGGTAGACGCGCCAGACTTAGGATCTGGTAACTTCGGTTGTGTAGGTTCGAGTCCTATCAGGTGTACAAAGAGAAAATCCCGGCACGATTTCATCCCGTGCCGGATTTTTTTGTTTTCATCTGAAAAAGCAGAAACTCCTGAAATTTTTCATCGCAAGCGTGAGACCGGGACAAGGTTTCCATATAGGCCGCGCTGCCTGTAGGTGTTGCGCTTTGGGAGGGTTGTCATGCGCCTGTGGATGTCCCGAAAATTATATCTGATGTAAGAAAAACTATGTCCTATGTAGAAAAAACTACATCAGACGTAGGAAAAATTATGTCAGACCTTTTTTTGCCATATTGTAACGCGCTGTAAGTTAAATCGTTAAGACTAATTTGATGTTTCGGGGTTTTGCTCTGTGAATCAATGCGATACGCAATTCTGGCTGCATCGGAGGTTTCGCGAAGAATTTGGCAGCGGCTGGTATGGGGTGTCTTGCATTGTGGCCTACTATCTCTCCGGCAACATTCTCTTGTTACGTATGAAATGCCGCACGCTCTTTCTGCGAAACTGACGCGGTTTTATGCCGGGGCTTATGCGCCAACAGTTATTTTTGTGTTAAAAGTGGCTGGCGTATGTGGCTGCGTGGCGGTATTTTCTTATTTTTACAGCGGAATTAAGTTCACATTTACAATAAAAGAAGCAGGGTTATGAAAATCAGACATCTTAAAGTGGCTGCGCTGTTTATGGCGGCAAGCGTGATAACATCTTCGTGCGTGGGCAGTTTCAGCCTGTTCAACAAGCTGGCGCATTGGAACAAAGGGGCGACCAACTCAAAGTTCCTCAATGAGATAATCTTCATTCTCATATCCCCCGCCTACGCTGTTTGCGGCGTTGTTGACGTGCTGGTGCTCAACACTATCGAGTTTTGGAGCGGCAGCAACCCGATAGCCGGCAAGGCCGGGCAGACCGAGAGCGTTATGGGCAAGGACGGCAGGTATTATGCCGTTACATACCTCAAGGACGGCTATCGCATAACCGCTCCCGACGGTGAGGTGACAGAACTCATCCACAGCGAGAAGGACGATTCGTGGACGCAGGTCAAGGACGGCGAGAGCAGGGAACTGTTCCGCTTCAACGGCGACGGCAGCATAAAGGCCAAGGTTAAGGGCAACGTTATGGATTTTGCGCTCAACGATGAGGGCGTTTACAAGGCTCGCCTCGCAACGCAGGACGGCTATTTCTTCGCTGTAAGATAAAACGCCCGCGCCTTTTGGGGCGCGCAAGCAAAAACAGTCCCGCTTGTCCGCCAGCTGGTGAGACAGGGTGGGACTTTTGCGCTTTTTACGCGGTGCGGTTATGAGGGACAAGGCTAAATATGGCGGCGATTTGTTTTCTTCGTTTTGGGAAGCCGAAGCGGAGGAGAACAATGCTGCGCGTGAGTTTGAAAGTGTGGGTAACGCCCTTGAAAGGCTTGCAAGGTCGCGCTTCCGCAGCCGCTTTGCGCTTGACGGCAAAGAGAAGGCTTACGTCCGCACCAAAGGCATTGCGCTGATAAGGCTTCATGCCGCAGAGATTGTGGCAAGGCGGCTTGCGCCGGCGGCAATATCCAACGACGGCAGACAGACCCCTATGCGCCACGGTCTGCATCCCGTTTTCATCGCGCAGCACGCCACGGCCTGTTGCTGCCGTGGGTGCTTTGAAAAGTGGCACGGCATTCCGAAAGGGCGGCGGCTTTCGGCGGCGGAGCAGGAGTTTGCCGTGGATTTGATAGCGGAATGGATAAAAAGACAGGCGCAATGAGGCTCGCGACACTGTGTGCGGCGGCGCTTGCCGTATGCCTTGCGGGCGCGAAGGCTCGCGGGCGGGACAGTGTGCCGCATTTCGGCGCGGGTGTCTCGCTGATGCCGGCGCGCGCCCTTGCCATCGACCGTTACGAGCGTATGTGGCTCAAGGGCAAGGATGCGTTTTCGGTAAGTGCCGAGGTTCTTTATTCCCCGTTGCCCTCAGACAGTTGCGGATATGCCGAGGACTACAATTTCCCCCAGTTTGCCGTGGGGCTGCAATACGACTTCGACCACGGAGTGACCATGCGCCGTTCGCCCGACCCCGCGTGGGGATTGGCGCAGACCGTGGACTACACGTCGCGCATGGGCAACATTCTCACACTCTATTCCACGTTTTTGCGCCCGGTTGTGCGTTCCGCGAAATGGGACGCGGGCTATGCGCTCGGGATGGGCGTCGGCTACAGCCGCACCAAATACAATCCCCGCAACAACGCCGACAACGAGCTTATAGGTTCGAGGTGGCTCGTTTACTTCAACGCCTCGCTTTATGCCACATGGCACTTTGCCCGCAACTGGGGCGTGCGCGGCGGGCTGAGGTTCTTCCACCACAGCAACGGTGCGCTTAACCGCCCCAACAAGGGGGCTAATATGGTTGGGCCGTTCCTTGGCGTGGTTTACGAGCCTTACCATGAAACCCTTGCACGGCGCACAAAGGTTGCGCACAGGGACTTCCGCAAATATTTATACATGAACCTCACCTGCGGTGTCGGGGCTAAAACCCTCAACGAGGACTGGATGAAAACGCAGTACTACACCCCGCCCGGCGAACCCCGCTACCGCACCGGGCGTTTCCGTATGTATGCCGCGTGGTCTTTCCAGGCGGATGTTATGTATCGCTATGCCCGGCGGTGGGCTACGGGTGTTGGCTTCGACCTGTTTTGCGCAACCTATGCCAGCCGCGTTGCGGAAATCGACAAGGCTGACGGCCTGGACTTGAAGCACGACAACGTTTCGTATGGAATAGCCCTGAAGCACGAGGTGTTCTACCGCCGCATTTCCGCGTCAATGGAAATTGGGCGTTACCTCTGCCGCCATTTGGGCAAGGACGATGATGTGGTGAGGAAGGAGTTCCCGTTTTACGAGCGCATAGGCGTGCGCTACGCCTTTCCGCGCCTTGCGGGAATGCAGGTGGGGCTTAACGTGAAAGCCCACAAGTTCAAGGCCGATTTCACGGAACTTACGCTGGGCGTTCCGCTGGTTTTGGCGAGATTCAAGTGAAAATTGATAATCGCGAATGTGCAAAACGTAAATAGCCAATGATTTGTATATATGCCATACGCCCCTAAAAATGGCGTAAAACCAAGGCAGGTAAAACTACATCGGATGTAGGAAAAACTACATAGGACGCAGGAAAAATTATATCAGATATAATTTAAACTACATCAGACCTTTTTTTGCCCGATTGCAACATATTGAAAAACAAAAACATACAAGAAATTGTTGGAAAAGGACAATATGCTGCCAATCAGCGGCTTGTGAAAAACAGGTGGGCTTGCGTCGTAATACATTCAAAATGGCAAAAACGCGGAAACCGTTCTGCGGCTCATTCCGCGTATAGAGATGCCGGCATTTGTGAAGGAAGAAGGTGGAATTTCCGATGAAGCCATATAATTATAAAAAACCATAAAATCTTTCTGGAAAAGCTGGGCTTTTGCTTTATTTGTGTAGCTTTGTATCGAAAACCTTTAATTTGGAGTTGTTGCCCATATAACGCTACAATGATTAGATTCATAGATTTGTTTGCTGGAATAGGAGGAATCCGAAAAGGATTGGAGCTGGCCATT
>CAKRMO010000085.1 GCA_934364765.1 uncultured Bacteroidaceae bacterium
GACCAAAAACGACGTTTACCGCATAACGCTGAAAAGCCACGGCGTTTCCACGCTCGGAGGGTGCAAGATATGGTTCGACAAGGACGTGAACCGCCTGAACATTGACGGATGCGGGGATTACGTGGGCGAGTTCCACGGCAGCGACAGGATACTTGTGGTGCTTGACGACGGCACTTTCTACACCACCGACTTTGATCTCAGCAACCACTACGAACCCGGGATTATCAGAATGGAGAAGTATGACGAGGGCAAGGTATGGACGGCGTTGCTTTACGATGCCGCGCAAAACGACTACCTTTACCTCAAGCGCTTTAACTTTGAACGCTCGTCGAAAAGGCAGAATTTCCTTGGCGAGGACGCCAAGTCGCGCCTTGCCTGCCTTTCGTCTGACGAATATTCGCGTTTCCGCATAACGCTCGGAGGGGCAGACAGTTTCCGCGAACCGCTGGAGATTGAGGCAACCGAGTTTGTGGGCGTGAAAAGCTTCAAGGCGCGGGGAAAGAGGGTAACAACGTTCAGCGTGGCGGGCGTGGAGCAGATTCCCTCGCTGCTGAAACCCGAAGAACCCCTTGAAACGGAAAGTGGGGAAAGCAGCGGGGAGGCGGAAAACGGCGAAAAGGAGCCAAGTTTGTTTGAATAGCCGTTCCGCCGCCAAACAAAACAGGCCCCGTATGCGGCTAACAATAATTTTCGTAACTTTGCTGTTGGCGGAAACAAGTTCCGCGAGGCAAACAAACACAAGCAGAATATGATTCAGAAACTTTTGATTTATAATACACGCACCCGGATGAAGCAGGCGTTTGAACCGCTAACCCCGGGAAGGGTTGGAATGTATGTTTGCGGCCCTACAGTTTACGGCGATCCGCATCTCGGCCATGCGCGTTCGGCGATAACTTTCGACGTGGTGTTCCGCTATCTCCGGCACATAGGCTACAAGGTGCGCTATGTAAGGAACATAACGGACGTTGGGCATTTGGAGCACGACGCTGACGAAGGCGAGGACAAGATAGAGAAGAAGGCGCGTCTTGAACAGCTTGAGCCGATGGAGGTGGCGCAGTATTACACGAACCGTTACCACGATGCGATGAAAGCCCTCAATGTTCTTCCGCCGAGCATCGAGCCCCATGCGACGGGGCACATAATTGAGCAGGAGGAGCTTGTAAGGAAAATCCTTGACAACGGCTTTGCATACGTGAGCAACGGAAGCGTTTACTTCGACATTGAGAAGTCTAACCAGAAGCACCGTTACGGCGTGCTTTCGGGGCGCAACCTTGACGACATAATCAACGAGAGCCGCAACCTTGCCGGCATAGGGGAGAAGCACTGTCAGGCGGATTTTGCCCTGTGGAAGAAAGCGCAGCCCGAACATATAATGCGCTGGCCCTCGCCGTGGAGCGAAGGTTTCCCCGGATGGCACACCGAATGCACGGCAATGGGCAGGAAATATCTCGGCGACCATTTCGACATTCACGGAGGCGGTCTTGACCTTATTTTCCCCCACCACGAATGCGAGATAGCACAAGCCGTGGCGTCGCAGGGCGATGAAATGGTGCGTTATTGGATGCACAACAACATGGTAACCGTTAACGGGCAGAAAATGGGCAAGAGCCTCGGGAATTTCATTACGCTCGAAGAGTTTTTCACAGGAAACCACCCGAAACTTACAGGAGCTTATTCGCCCATGACAATACGTTTCTTCATTCTTCAGGCGCATTACCGCAGCACGGTGGACTTCTCCAACGAGGCGCTGGCTTCGAGCAAAAAGGGGCTTGACAGATTGATGGACGCATACGCGAACCTTTCGAGGATTGCGCCCGCAGCCGGCGGCGAAATCACCGTGAAGGACGTTGAGGCCATAAGGGAAAAATGCTACGAGGCAATGAACGACGACTTCAACACGCCTATATTGATAAGCCATCTGTTTGACGCTTGCCACACGATAAACCAAGTGGCTGGCGGACAGAAAACCATAGCCCCTGATGCGCTTGCAGAATTGGGCAAGTTGTTCTCAGAATTTGCGTTCGATGTTCTCGGGCTTCGCAAGGAGGCAGCCTCGAACGAGGGCAGGGAAAAGGCATACGGCGGGGCGGTTGATTTGTTGCTCGAGACGCGCCAAAAGGCAAAGGCGGCCAAGGACTGGGCAACGAGCGACCGCATACGCGACGAACTTGCCCGCCTTGGCTTTGAAGTTAAGGACACCAAGGATGGGGCAACCTGGAAACTCAACAAATAAGAAACGGCATAAGATGGGTGGCATATAAGCGTGTTTTTGCAACAGCTTGATAAGTCTGGAATTACGTGAAATTGTAATAATTGGATAAGCTTTTGTTTTCCAAAGGGTTGCAAGTGGCGAAAATTACATCAGACATAATTTGAACTACATCGGACATAGTTTTTTCTATGTCCGATGTAGTTTTTGCGTTTTCAGCATGTAATTTTCCGTGCATACGGCATAGGCATCCCATAATGATGCGCCCCTTGTTTTTATTGCCAAATAAGTTGGTCATTTCCATTTTTTTTTGTTCCTTTGCACCGCTTTCCGCGTAGCCGCTGGCAAGAAGGAACGAGTGGCTTGTTGATGCTGCGTTGGGGACGAACAAACAATTTTATTTACAAAAATGGTAGATCTAATTAAAGTTGCTGAAGAAGCATTTGCCACAGGCAAGGAATTTCCCGCATTCCGTCCGGGCGACACAATCACCGTGGCATACAAAATCGTCGAGGGAAACAAGGAGCGTATTCAGATGTTCCGTGGAATCGTAATCAAGATTAGCGGTCATCAGAACCAGCGCCGTTTCACGGTTCGCAAGATGAGCGGCACCGTGGGCGTGGAGCGTATATTCCCTATCAACTCACCGAACATTGACAACATAGAGGTGAACAAGCGTGGTAAGGTTCGCCGTGCGAAACTCTATTATCTGCGTGCGCTCACCGGTAAGAAGGCGCGTATCCGCGAAAAGAAAAGCAACACAGCCGCTAAGGCTTGATTTTTCGGGCGGTTTCGATAAAACAAAGCGCGGCGGGTTTCACAATGAAGCCCGCCGCGTTTCGTTTTTTGCGGTTGTTTTGTAAAGCCAAATTCTTAACGGCACTGCCAATATTGTCAAAACTGCGTAAAGTATTGAGTTCCAATAAATTACCCATGAAAGAAATGTTTGTTGTAACGGTTTGTTTTTCAGTGCGTTGCAAGTGGCGAAAAAAAGGTCTGATGTAGTTTGGATTATGTCTGATATAATTTTTCCTGCATAGGACGTAGTTTTTCCTACATCCGATGTAGTTTTCGAGTTGTTTGGGAGCGGCTGCCGATTTTGGGTTTTGCGACAATTGTGGTGGCGTATGGCATACGCCATGTATGTCATCGCATGAACCGCATAGCAGTCCGCCGCTAAATATTGCAAACCCACGCAATTCAGGGCGTATGCCATACGCCCCTACAGCGGCGCAATATGTTGATTAATTGCGCGTTGCATATCTTGTGTACGCTCCTGCGGTGATGTTGTTTGCTGATTGTTTGTGTCTTACTGTTTATGGCGGCTGGTTGTTGTGAACTTATACAACCATTTCTGTGAGTATCCTTTCAAGCTCCTCGCCCGTGAGGTTGAGGTGGAACTTGCCGTTGTATGCCACGGATATGCCCCCGGTCTCCTCCGACACGGTTATTGCCAGGGCGTCGCTTTTCTGCGTTATGCCCATTGCGGCGCGGTGGCGCAGCCCGAGGTTTCGGGGTATGTCCTCATCGTGCGAAACCGGGAGTATGCACCCCGCAGACGCTATGCGGTGGTGGGATATGATCATTGCGCCGTCGTGAAGCGGACTGTTCTTGAAGAAAATGTTTTCGATGAGGCGCTGCTTGATTTCCGCGTCAATCATTTCCCCGGTCTTCTCTATGTCGCCGAGTCCTATGTAGCGTTCATATACAATGAGCGCGCCCACTTTCTGTGCGCTCATCGACATGCACGCCCTCACCACCGGGATTATGCTGTTTTCGTTTACAATGTTGCGGTCTTGCGCCGGGCGCGAGAAGAATTTGACAATCTTTCCAATGGAGTGGTGGGTGCCGAGCGAGGAGAAGAAGTTCCTTATGTCTTCCTGGAATATAATTATCAGGGCAATGGCTCCGATGTTCACCGCCTTGTCCATTATCGAACCGAGAAGGCTCATGTTGAAAATCTTCGAAACGAATATCCACACTATTATGAATATAAGTATGCCCATGAAGATGTTTCCCGAACGCGACTCTTTCATCAGCCGGTAGATGTAAAAGAGCAGCGTTGCCACCAGCAGTATGTCTATTATGTCCTTTATTGAAAACGATAGCATGGTAAGTGTTTTATCCGAGGGTTTGCCTTACTATTTTCACAGTCTCGACAGCCGCCTTTACGTCATGCACCCTGAGAATTGACGCGCCTTTCATGAGGGCTATGGTGTTGCATACGGTTGTGCCGTTGAGGGCTTGCGAGGAGTCTGTGCCGAGCAGTTTGTATATCATGGACTTTCGCGACACCCCGACAAGCAGCGGCAGTTCCCATATTTTCAGGAAGTCGAGGCGGTTAAGCAGTTCGTAGTTTTGCGCCATTGACTTCCCGAAGCCGTATCCGGGGTCTATGATAATGTCCTTCACTCCGAGCGAGTGCAGTTTGTTTATGCGCTCCGTGAGGAACGCCGTCACGCCTTGCATATACGGCACGGCGGAGTCGGAGTGTGAGGTGAGCGGGGCGTCGGAGTGCATGTTGTCAATCGTGCCGCCGATGTGCGTCAGTATGTACGGCACTCCCAACCTTGCAACTGTCTCGAACATCCGCTTGTCCCCCTCGCCGCCCGAAACGTCGTTGATAATGTTTGCGCCGTATTCCTCAACGCACATTTTAGCCACGTCGGCGCGGAAAGTGTCTATGCTCACGGGAATGCCGGGGGCGGCTTCCCTCACGGCGGCAAGCGCACGCCTTAGGCGCAGCATCTCCTCCGCCTCGCCCACATCGGCTGAGCCGGGGCGGGTGGAGTATGCCCCTATGTCTATAATAGAGCCGCCCTCGTCGGCAATCTGCCTTGCGCGGCGCGAAATGGCCTCCGTGTCAAAGGTTCTTGAAGCCGCGTAGAAGGAGTCGGGCGTTACGTTGAGTATGCCCATCACTTGCGGCTCGCCGAGCTTCATCAGCGGGCCGCCAAGGTTTAGCGTATAAGGAATAAGCCCTTTCATGTTTTCAGTGTTCGGCGCGGCTTGTGCGAGCTGTGTTCCCGCAGGCTGCGCAACGGTCATTTTTTTGCTGCGATTATTTCGTAACGCCCCTGCTTCACTTTCACGGTGAACCCTTCGGCGGTCTTTTCGGCAGAGGTAACGCCCTTCACCTTTCCGGCGGGTTTTCCGTTCACGGACAAAGCCTCCATTCCGGCTGCGGGTACATATACTGTGGCGTTTGAGCCAACCGGCACGTCAACTATTATGCGCACCCTGCCTGGGGTGTGGCTCACGTTGCTTGCCACTCGACCGTAGGGCGACATCTTGGCGTAGCTTACGCTTTCAAGGCTGTCTGCGAGCACAGGGCGCACAATCAGGTGCTTGTATGCCGGAGCTTCGGGGTCGGAGTTCACTCCTGCGAGCTGGCGGTAGAACCATGTGAGGCAGCAGCCGAGGAACGGGTGGTTTTCGGAGTATTGCCCGTCAAACTGTTCCCAGAGTGTTGTCGCGCCTTTTTTGATCATGTTTCCGAAAGACGGATAGTCGGTCTGGTTCATCGCAGTGTAGGCAATGTTGTTGAGACCTGTTTTTGCCAGTCCCTCAAACAGCACTTCGA
>CAKRMO010000086.1 GCA_934364765.1 uncultured Bacteroidaceae bacterium
CACCGGCAGCGGCTCTCCCACGTGGTCGGCGGGGTCGTAGAGCATCCCGGTGCACACGCAGTATTTCCTGCCTGTGCGGGCAAGGATGTCGCAGTTGATGCAGCAGGGGTGTTCGGGCGTGCCGCAGCCCTTCCAATACTCGTCGTCCTGCGTGAGGTCGCACAGCGGCACGGGCACATAGCCGAGCTTTGTGTTTATCTTCATCACCGCGCCCTGGCTGGTAAGCCCGAAGAGCTTTGCGTGGGGCCAGCGCAGGCGGCTGAGCGTGAACGCCGTCTCCTTGATGCGTGTGGCAAGGTGGTGCTGCCTGAACTTTGGCACCACTATAAGTCCCGAGTTTGCCACATAGTGCTTGTCCTCCCAGCTCTCTATGTAGCAGAAGCCGGCGAACTCGTCTCCGCAGAGTGCTATTATGGCCTTGCGCTCGCGCATCTTCTGCGCCACGTATTCATGTGTCCTTGAGGCGATGCCCGAGCCGCGCACTTTCGCGGCGTCGGCTATCGTTTTCAGAATTGTATCGACATACTTTTCGTGAGACGCGTCGGCAACCAACACGTCTATCCCGTCGTTGTAAATCATTTCCTGTTTTTAGATGTAAGCCCCGGAAGCGCGTTCCGGCCGCCTTATAGATTGCGCTCTATTTGCGGAAGTATCTCCTTGAGGTCGTCCAGCATTTCCTGGTGGGTGCAGTTTTTCTTGCCCACAACCATCACTGTGTCGTCTCCGGCCAGGGTTCCGGCGATGTGCGCAAAATGCTTGTTGTCGATGTTCCCGGCCAGAGCCGCCGAAAACCCGGGGATTGTGTGCAGCACCATAATCTCCCCGCCGAGGTCGCAGTTGAGCAGGCATTCCTCAAGGGGGACGTTGCTGTTTGCGCTTTTCTTGGCGGCGTGGGTGTAGTTGGGGTTGTTGGGCAGTATGTAGCGCACGTGCCCGAACTGTGTTGTGATGCGTATTGCACGCAAATGGTGGAGATCGCGTGAGAGCGTGGCCTGTGTGGAGCCGTGTCCCACGTTGATGAGTTCTTGCAGCAGTTGTTCCTGGCTGCAGATGCTTTTCTCGTTCAGGATTTTCCTGATGTATCCCAAACGAATCTCCTTTTCTTTCATTCTGTCTATATGTCGTTTCATGCTGCAAATGTACTGCGTTTTTTTCAAACTGTGCAATATTTTATGCACGAAAGTTCTGCATAAAACCCGATTTTATGCAATGTATATTAATTTTTTTGTTGGGGAGTGCAAAGAGGCTTTTAAGGCGTATTTGCAGGAGTAACGGTTTGAACAATAAGAAAAAATATATTGAAGTCTGATTGCGGACATAATGAAAATCCCCTTTTTGCATCAGTGAATAATATGCGCATAATTGGAGAATTGCTTGCAATATTCACAAATAATTTTTTTTGCGCCAAGACAAAGGGTGTCACGAAAATGCAAAGTGCGGAAAGCGTTTTGGAGGCAAATTTGCGGAGTTGGAGCGGAAAAGCACGGGACGGGGCTGCGTGCCGCCGCATTTGGCGGGAAATATGCAAGCGTCTGAAACACAAAGGTTTGTCTTGTTTGTGGATAGGTTGTGTAAGATTTTGTTTTTCAAGGGTTTGCAAGCGGCGAAAAAAGGTCTGATGTGGTTTGAATTATGTCAGACATAATTTTTCCTGCATAGGACATAGTTTTTCCTACGTCTGATGTGGTTTTTTGCGCCTTGGGCCTTGTGCGGATTTCCTGCGTTTGTGCGCCGCGTGGTGTTATGGGCAAATGCCGGAACGTGCGGCGCGGCGTGTGCCGTGCGGGTGTGCGGCCATGTTTTTTGCCTTGATTTAATATAAAACAACCTTTCAAATTTTCGGGAAAGGAATAATATAGCTACTTTTGCCACGTAAATAGATTATATTGCAAATATTAGGACTATATATGAGGAGAAAACTTGCGTTTGTTGCTTTGTCTGTCTTGCTGGCAGGCTTTATGGCAAGTTGCGGCGACGATGACAGCAAAAGCGGCGGGCTTAGTTCTGACTGCGCCATAAATGCAATCGTTATGGGGCAGCTGTCGCGTGTGTACCACACATGGCTTGAAAACGGCAAGGACACAAGCTACACTATCACTGTGCCGGGCAGCGTGTTCCCGCTGCACATCGACCAGATAAACAGGCGCATCTTCAACAGCGACTCCCTGCCGGTGGGCACTGCGGTGAACAAGGTGTATTTCACCACGTTCAGTGCCGACGGCATTGTGGCATACCGTCTTGAAAGCGGCAAAGACACAATGTATTCCGTAAAGGACACCCTTGACTTCACCACTCCGAGGGTGTTCACGGTTTACGCCTCCGACGGTTCGGGCAGCCGGTCATACACCTTGGAAATCAACGTGCACAACGCCGACCCCGACGCATATTCGTGGGTTGCGGCTTCTCCGGCAGACAATGCCGTGGCGGAAATGCGCGGTATGCGCATGATTGCCAATGGCGGCAAGCTGCACCTTTGGGGCACGGAGGACGGAAGACCCGTGGCGATGACGCGCAGTGCGGATGGCGGCGTGGCACTCTGGGACAAGAAAGCCGTTTCGGGTGCGGACGGTCTGCGGCCAAAGAGCGTCAACCTGTTTGGCGGCAGGTTTGTGGCTATTGCAAACTCCGGGCTTGTGGAGTCGGCTGACGGCGCAAATTGGACGGCGGTTTCCACGTCGCTCGTCCCCGACGGCATATTGGCGGTTGGCGACAAACTGTATGTTACCGTGGCGGGGAATATATACAGCTCCGCAGACTTCGCTTCGTGGAAAAAGGAAGGCAAGGACGACGGCGCTGCCCCGCTCCCGGCGGAGGAAGTGCATTCGGCGGTGCTCCCGGCACTCAACAACCCGCAGATAGAAAACATAATAAGCGTGGGGTATTCGGACGGAAAAGCCGAAACTTGGAAAAAGGAGACAAACAAGGTGTATCCCGAGGACAACGCGTGGAGCTATTACCCCATTACGGAGGAGACACCGCGCACGCTGCCGCGCCTGAAAGGCTTCAGCATGATGAAATATGACGGCAAGCTGTATTCCGCCGGTATAAACGGCGACACCGTGAACGTGTATTCCAGCACGGACGGGGCGCGTTCGTGGCAGCTTGTGAAAGTGCCCACGGTTGTGCCTGGCGGAATGGGCAAGCCTGACGAAATAAGCATGGCCGCCGACGGCGACAACAATATATGGCTGGTCTGCAGCGGCACCGGCGTGCTCTGGAAAGGCTACCTCAACCGTCTCAAGGCGGCAAAAAGCGAATAGGCGGTGATGAAAAAGGCGGTTGTTCTGCTCGTGGTTGCACTTGTGGGCTTTGGCGGCTCATGGGCGCAGGACGATGTTGACTACCGCTACGAGATTGGGGCGGCGCTTGGCGGCAGCTTCTATCGCGGGCAGCTCAACCACAAGTTTTTCGGGCAGACGGGCGTTGCCGGAGGGGCTGTGGCGCGCTGGAACATCAACCCCTATATGGCGGTGAAGGCCATGCTCGGCTATGCTTCGGCAAAAGGGTCAACCGGGAACGTAGGCGACTTCTTCCCCGCCGACCCTGCCGACCCGGCAGTGTCGCAGGAAAAGCGCAGCTATAAGTTCAACGACGGCATTGTGGACTTCAGCGCGACATACGAGTACAACTTCTGGCCTTTCGGGCTTCACCACGGATATCAGGGCAGGCAGCGAATAACGCCTTTCCTGCAACTGGGGCTCGGGGCGTGCTACGGGACGGCCGGTAAGGCATTCGCGTTCCAGATACCCATAGGCGTGGGGGTGAAGTACAAGCTGAAGCCGCGCGTGAACCTGGGATTCGACTGGCTGTACCACTTCTCGCTTAGCGACAGGCTCGACGGATTTGAAAACCCTTACGGCATAAAGTCATCGGGGTTCGCAAACAAGGACAGCTACTGCACGGCGGTGTTTTACATAAGCTATGACTTTTCGCCGAAATGCCCGCAGTGCAACAAGAACGACTGACAAGAACTATACGACTATACAATATATAATATAAATATGAGCGCCCCGCAGATAGATATGCAACGCATCCCGCGCCACATAGCCATAATCATGGACGGCAACGGCCGCTGGGCCGAGAAGCGCGGATTGCCGCGCACCGCCGGACACAAGGAGGGGGTGGAAACCGTGAAGCGCATAACCGAAGAGGCAGTGCGCCTTGGGGTGGAGTATCTCACGCTCTACACATTCTCGACCGAGAACTGGAAACGCCCCAGCGATGAGGTGGCGGCACTGATGTCGCTTGTACTCACTTCGCTGCAGGAGGAGCTGTTCATGCGCAACAACGTGCGCTTCCGCGTAATCGGGGACACGGGAAAGCTGCCGCCCGAAGTGCAGAGGAAGCTGCGGCAGTGCGAGAGCGACACAAAGGGGAACACGAGCATGACCCTTGTCGTGGCGTTGAGCTACTCCTCGCGCTGGGAGATTGCGGCGGCGGCAAGAAGCATCGCCGCCGGTGTGGTGCAGGGAGCGGTTGGGATTTCGCAGATTGACGAGAAACTTTTCTCGAAGCACCTTGCAACGGCGTTCATGCCCGACCCCGAACTGCTTATACGCACTGGCGGGGAACTGCGGCTCAGCAACTATCTGCTCTGGCAGTGCGCATATTCCGAACTGTATTTCTGCGACACCTACTGGCCCGACTTCAAGGAGGCGGACTTGCAGCTCGCCATAGCCGACTACCAGCACCGCCAGAGGCGGTTCGGCAAAACCGGGGAGCAGATGCGGCAGGAGAACAACACAAAAGAAACTGAAGAATAAAAAAGGCGGGCGGACAGTGCATGGACTTGCACGCCCCGCAACATAACGAAGATGAAACATACAACGAGAATAGCCATGCTGGCCGCAGCCGTTTTTGCCGCTGCGGTCATTTGCCGTGCTTCGGTGCAGCGGGACAGCGTAATCGTGAAGCCCGACATTATTTATTCCACGCAGCAGAACAACTATATCCTTGGCGGGTTTGTTGTTGACGGCGTGGCGAATTACGACGAGGAACTGTTGCGCAACATCTCCGAGCTGAAAGTAGGGCAGGCCCTCACAATTCCCGGCGCAGACATAACAAACGTGCTTCAGCGTTATTGGAAGCAGAAAATATTCAGCGATGTCTCCGTCTCGGCCGACAGCATTGTGGGCAACAAGATATACCTGCACATAAAGCTCGCGGCGCGCCCGAAGATTTCAACGCTCAACTATCACGGCGTGAAGAAGTCGCAGCGCGAAGACCTTGACCAGCGTCTCGGACTCAAGGCCGGAAGCCAGATTTCACCCGACATAATAGACCGCGCCAAGATTATCATAAAGCGTTACTTCGAGGAAAAGGGCTACCAGAACGCCAAGGTGGACATTTTGCAGCAGGACGACGTTTCGGCGGCTAACCAGGTGATTGTTGACATCAACATCGACAAAAACGAAAAGGTCAAGGTAAAGCACATCTACTTCACGGGCGTGGAGCAGGGCAAGGTGAAGAAGCTGAAAAAGGCCATGAAGAAAACCCACGAGGTGAACAAGCTCGCAAACCTGTTCAAGGCAAAAAAGTTCCTGCCCGAGGAATACAAGAAAGACAAAGGTTTCCTTATAGACAAGTATAACGAGTGGGGCTTCCGCGATGCAATCATAAAGAGCGACAGTGTTGTGCCTTATGACGAGAAGCACGTGGACCTTTACATAAACCTCGAAGAGGGGCAGAAGTATTATTTGCGCAATGTGAACTGGGTGGGAAACACCGTTTACAGTTCCGAATCCCTCGCACGCGCCCTGAAGATGAAGTCGGGCGATGTTTACAAC
>CAKRMO010000087.1 GCA_934364765.1 uncultured Bacteroidaceae bacterium
CAATGCGGGCGTTGCCGCGTGCAAGCTCGAGCAGCGTCTCGCCGAACACGTCCTGGTATTTCGGCCCTTCGTCCGAGGAGTCCTCCTTTATGAACTTTCCCGTGGCGGTGTCGAACTTGCCGGGGTAGTGCCATGCGGCGGCTTCGAGTTCCGCCGGGCGGTATCCTTTTCCTTTTATGGTGTGTATGTGCAGCAGCTTCGGGCCTTTCATGTCCTTAATCTCGCTCAGCGTGCGCACAAGCTCTATTACGTCGTGTCCGTACATGGGGCCGAAATACCTTATGTTCAGTCCCTCGAATATGTTCTGCTGGTTGGCAATCAGCGATTTCAGCGAATTGTTGAACCTTATTATCGACTTTCTGCGGCTGTCGCTCAGAAAGCCGAGCTTTATGAGTTTTTGCGACAGCTTGAACCGCAGCCTGTTGTATTCCGTGGAGGTGTGCAGGTGGCGCAGGTACTGCCTCATGCCGCCCACGCTGCGGTCTATGCTCATGCCGTTGTCGTTCAGGATTATGAGCATGTTGTTCGGGGTGGACGACACGTTGTTCAGCCCCTCGAATGCCAGCCCCCCGCTCATAGCCCCGTCGCCTATGACGGCAATCACGTGGCGCGAAGTCTCGCCCTTCCGCTCCGCCGCCACCGCCATGCCGAGCGCGGCGGATATGGAGTTTGAGGCGTGTCCGCACGTAAAGGTGTCGTATTCGCTTTCGAGCGGCGAGGGGAACGGACGCAGCCCGCCAAACTGCCTGTTGGTGGAAAAGCGCGTGCGCCTCCCCGTCAGTATCTTGTGGGCGTATGCCTGGTGTCCCACGTCCCACACCAGGCGGTCGTATGGCGTGCTGAACACATAGTGGAGCGCAACCGTAAGCTCCACAACGCCGAGGCTCGACGCAAAATGCCCGGGATTTTTTGAAAGACAGTCAATCATGAAAGCCCGCAACTCTTCGCAAAGCTGCGGAAGCTGTTCCAGCTTGAGGCGGCGAAGATCGTCGGGGTAGTCTATTGCCGATAAAAGCGGATATTCCTTATTGTCTTCCATATACCATATATATACAATAGTGCAAAGTTAAAATAAATGTGTGAGGTGGCAAAATCGCCGGTCCGCCCGCGCCGCCGCGCAACCGCCAGCCCGGCTGCCTTTTCCAAAACTCCACGGAAACTGCGTTTGATGCAGGAAAAACTATGTCCTATGTGGGAAAAATTATGTCTGATATAATTTAAACTACATCAGACCTTTTTCAGCCACTTTGCAACACGCTGAAAAACAAATGCGTTTCGCAAGTGGGGCGAAAGCGTTATCTTTGCATTGTGCCGCTATATGGCATCCGATAGGTTTATCACATGGAATAGATTATGGCAGATGATATTTTGGAAGCTTTGACCGCCATGCGCAACGAGGCGCAGGGGCGCATTCTGGCGCGTTTTTTCAAGACGGGCAAGGGAGAATACGGCGAGGGCGACAGGTTTCTCGGGATTAGGGTGCCGCAGGTGCGTGCCGTGGCAAGGGAGGCGCGGCACGGCGTGGGGCTTGGCGAAATCGGAAAGCTTTTGCGCTCGGAATGGCACGAGGTGAGGCTTTGCGCCTTTCTGCTGCTTGCGGAGGAGATGAAACGCGCGTTGCCGTCGCGCCGAAACCGTGCCGGCGATGCAGCCCGCAGGAAGGAAATCGTGCGTTTTTACATTGCCCACGCCTACCGTGCGAACAACTGGGACTTGGTTGACCTTTCGTGCGTGAATATACTGGGCGCGTGGCTGCTTTGTCCGCGAGAGGACGGCACGATGCCGCAGCGCACAATTCTCGACAACCTTGCCGCAAGCGGGAACTTGTGGGAACAGCGCATTGCGATTGTTTCAACACTGGCACTCATAAGGGAAGGGCAATACGCCGACACACTGCGCATTGCCACAAGCCTGCTGGGGCATCCCCACGATTTAATCCACAAGGCGGTGGGGTGGATGCTGCGCGAGGTGGGAAAGAGGGACATTGGCGTATTGCGCGGATATTTGGAGGTACACTGCCATGAAATGCCGCGAACCTCGCTGAGATACGCCATAGAGCGGATGGATGCCGGCGAAAGGCGCGGGTGGCTGGAGCGTTAGGAGGGAAAATATGTGCCGGGAGCAGCGCAGGGTGTATATTGCCATTGATTTGAAGTCGTTCTTCGCTTCGGTGGAGTGTGTGGAGAGAAACCTCAATCCGCTCACCACCAATCTTGTGGTTGCCGACTTGGGGCGCACTGAAAAGACCATTTGCCTCGCGGTGTCGCCCTCGCTCAAGGCCTACGGCATAGGCGGAAGGGCGCGGCTGTTTGAGGTCGTGCGGCGTGTGAGGGCGGTGAACTGCGAGCGCATTCGCCGCAACGGCGGACGGAGTTTCGCCGGGAAATCGCATGACGACACGGAACTGAAAGCCCGCCCGGAACTGGAGCTCGGCTATATAGTCGCCCCGCCGCGAATGAGGCGCTACATTGACTACAGCGCCAAAGTTTATTCCGTGTATCTGAAATACATCGCCCCCGAGGACATACACGTTTATTCAATTGACGAGGTTTTCATCGACGCTACGGCTTATCTGCGCACATACGGCACGACCGCCCACGGGCTTGCCATGACAATAATCCGCGATGTGCTGGCAACCACAGGCATCACGGCCACGGCGGGAATTGGCACGAACCTTTACCTGTGCAAGGTGGCGATGGACATTGTGGCAAAGCACATCCCCGCCGACAAGGACGGCGTGCGCATTGCCGAACTCGACGAAATGAGTTACAGGCGCACGCTGTGGGGACACAGGCCGATTACGGATTTTTGGCGCGTGGGAAAAGGCACTGCCCAAAAGCTCGAAATGTACGGCATATACACAATGGGCGATGTGGCTTTGCAGTCGGAGCGGAATGAGGAGCTGCTTTACAGGCTTTTCGGAGTGAACGCCGAGCTTTTGATTGACCATGCCTGGGGCTGGGAGCCGTGCACGCTCGAAGCCATAAAGGCCTACAGGCCCGAGACCAATTCCATGAGCAGGGGGCAGGTGCTTAAATGCCCCTACACTTTCAAAAAGGCGCGTGTGGTGGTAAGGGAAATGGCGCAGGGCATTGCGCTTGAGCTTCTCGACAAGCGATTGGTTACCGACCAGATAGTGCTGACTGTCGGCTATGACCCCGAAAGCCTTTCAAGAGCGGCGCAGGCGGCAAGAT
The DNA here is from genome assembly GCA_934364765.1 of uncultured Bacteroidaceae bacterium. GTDB lineage: Bacteria > Bacteroidota > Bacteroidia > Bacteroidales > Bacteroidaceae > UBA6398. The sequence goes on from CAKRMO010000087.1 coordinate 3,195, forward strand.
ACGGCGGCGGCGTCTCGCTCGACCGCTACGGGCGCAAAGTGCCAAAGCCGGCGCACGGAACGGAAAGGCTGGGGCGTTACACGTCTTCGGCAAGGCTGATAAGCGAGGCGGTGGCAAGACTGTTCGACCGCATTGTAAATCCCGGCTTTCTCGTGAGGCGCATGAACATCACGGCGGGGCGTGTGGTGGACGAGAACAGCAGTGAGGCCAAGAGGGAAAAGCCGCTGGAGCTTGATCTTTTCACTGATTACGACGCCGTGGCGGCGGAAAGGGAAAGGGAGAACGCCGCCCTTGAAAAGGAGCGGAGGGTGCAGGAGGCGGTGCTGCGCATAAAGAAGGCATACGGCAAGAACGCGCTGCTGAAGGGGCTGGACTTTGACGAGGGGGCGACGGCAATTGAGCGCAACGCGCAGATAGGGGGACACAAGGCATGAACAGCAAGTATGACGGAATAATAAACCTGCCGCACCATGTGTCGGAAAAGCATCCGCCCATGCCCATGCAGGGGCGGGCGGCGCAATTCGGCTCGTTTGCGGCACTGAAAGGGCACAAGGAGGCGGTGAAGGACACCGAAAAAAACGCGGCTTCGGACGGGGAGGACGAAGATGCCGCCGAGGATTTCTGATTGGGGTGTAAACAAATAACAAACCATAATCGTTTGTACTTTCCCAAACACCCCGAAAACTACATAGGATGTAGGAAAAACTACGTCCTATGCAGGAAAAATTATATCAGATATAATCCAGACTACATCAGACCTTTTTTTGCCGCCTTGCAACATACTGTGAAACAGATGCTTACGAGTAAAATTAAAGACAGGGGCAAAAGGGTGTATATCAAAGACTTACGGCAAAACACCGCGCTTCGTGGCTGCGGCGGTTGCGGACGGTTTTCCCGGTGCGTTTCGGGGGGGGCGGCTAAAGCAGCGGCGACACAATCCTCACGAAGCTTTCCGCCGTTTTCTGAATGCGGCTGCGCTTTTTCCAGCGTCTCCAACTGATGAACTCGCACGACTGCTGGTCGTTTTCAAAAATCTTTTTAAGGGTTGCGGCGAGCCTTTCGTCGTAAATGAATGCGTTGGCCTCGAAGTTGTCCTCGAAGCTGCGGAAGTCGGTGTTGGTTGAGCCTACCGTGCACAGCCGGTCGTCGCAGACAAAATATTTTGCGTGGAGGAACTCGGGGCCGTAGGCGTAAACTTTTGCGCCGGCTTTGAGCACGTCGCCGTAGTAGGATTCGTTTGCGGTCTTTATCCAGAAGTGCTCCGACTTGGCGGGGACCATAATCCTCACGTCTATTCCCGAGCTTGCCGCCACCTGTATGGCGTTGAGCACCTGCTCGGTGGGCATGAGGTAGGGCGTGGCGAGGTAGAAATACCGTTTGGCGTTCATTATCGCCCATACAAATCCGTCCATTATGTACGGCTGCTCCGATGCGGGGGATGCCGTAACTATTTGCAGGCTTCCGGGGTTTGTGCTGCCGCTGTCTGCGGTTTCCGGGTACAGGCTTCGGGTGTCGAGCATTTCGTCGCAGTTGTAAAACCAGTCGGCAACGAATGTCTGCTGCAGTCCGTAAACGGCGTTGCCGGTGAGGCGCAGGTGCAGGTCTTTCCAACCCTCGCCGTTTCTGCCGTAAAGGTATCTTTCGGCTATGTTCATGCCGCCGATGTAGCCTGTCCGCCCGTCTATGACGGCTATCTTGCGGTGGTTGCGGTAGTTCACGCGGCGCGTGAAGCGCGAGAACCTTACCGGCATGAAGCTTCTCACCTCTATGCCGGACGCACTCAGGCTGTTGTAGAATTTGTTCTTCACCGACCAGCAGCCCACGTCGTCGTACATGAGCCTTACTTTCACCCCGCGCCTGACAGCGTCTTTCAGAAAGTCGCCCGTCAGCCGTCCGAGCGCGTCGCCATCGAAAATGAAGTACTCGAGGTTTATGTGGTGCCTGGCGCGGGCGATGTCCCTTAGCAGGGAAAGCATCTTGTCCTCGCCGCGCTGGAAAACCGTGGTGTTGCCGAGGGAGAAGGGCGGGGCGTAGTTGCGCCGCAGGAAGAAGTTGGCGAGCGGCCTGCAGGCTTGGGGAATTTGGGCGTTGTCGTGGGGAAGATAGTTTGCAAGGTCCTTGCGCTTCATCTGGTTTATCTCCCTGCGCTGAAAGCGGCGTTCCTTGCGTATGTCCTGCCCGAAGAAATAGAAAAGCAGTATTCCCGCCACCGGGAGGGCTATCAGCACAAGCGTCCACGCCATGGTCTTCACCGGCTGGCGCTTTTCGAGAATGACAACAAGGATTGTGGCTGCCACAACGAGGAAGTAGAGCAGCGTTATTATCCTGAATATTACGTGGGCGGCCATTCTGTTTGCTTGTTGTGCAAAGATATGAAAAAAGTGGAAAAGCGCGGTGGCTGAAAAAACAATGCCGGCAGTTTCGCAACTACCGGCATCTCAAAAAAATTGCTATGAAAGGAAGTGTAAATTCCAAATACCTGCGGTCTGCATTCTGTTTTAACCACTTTCCGTTGTGC
>CAKRMO010000088.1 GCA_934364765.1 uncultured Bacteroidaceae bacterium
ACGAAAACATTATGTCGGTGAAGCCACGCTGGATATAACGTATGACGTGCGAGTCTGCAAGCTTGTAAACGCTTTCAAGGAATTTCAGGATTTCGCCATCGTCTTCAAGAAAGCGTATCACCGGCTCGTCAAGCCCGGTGAGGTTCTTGTAGGGCTCGTAGCGTCCGGGGTTGTGCGTGCCGCGACAATCGAACACATAACCGCCGCCGTTTCCGCTTGTGTCTTCGGGGATGCCTTTGTGAAAAGAAAAGCTGAACACCCTTGCCACAAGTTTCCCCTTTCCGTCATACTTGGAATAAGTAGGCGGTCCGTCCTCCTCGTGAGCCGCATAGACATTTGTGGTGGCAACCCTCAAACCATCGTCCCGCTTAAATTCCTTGGGCTTGCGCTCCTCAAATTGCGGCAGGTTGCAAATTTTAAGCAGCACCTCGTTCAAGTAAGGGTAAGGACAAGCCCCCTCGTTAAGCAAATTGCGCAAATTGGTTATCGCGGGGGGGATGCTGTTTATGAAATGCGGCTTGCGCTCGTAATATCCGCGAAAACCATAAGCGCCCAACACCTGCAGCAGCCTGAAAAGCACAAACAACGGCAGACGCTTGCGGAAATGTTTCTCGTCAATGTCTATATAATGGCGTGCCGAAGCGATATATTTTGCCACCAGCTCCCTGCGCAGCGCATCGGAATACCTCGCCGAAGCCTGCCACAAAAACGAAGCCACGTCGTATTCGCAAGGTCCGCGCCTCCCGCCCTGATAGTCTATGAAATAGGGCTGGCCGTCATCCGAAAGCATCACGTTCCGCGCCTGAAAATCCCTGTACAGGAAAGCCTCGCTATGCTCCGCCGTAAGCTCATCGGCCATAAGCTGGAACGCCGCTTCAAGTTTCATCTCATGAAAGTCGATATTCACCGCCTTCAAAAAGCAATACTTGAAATAATACATGTCAAAAAGCACCCCGGTGCGGTCGAACTCGGGCTGGGGATAGCAGCACGAGAAATCCAGTCCCCGCGCCCCCCTGAATTGCAGTTCCGGCAACGCCTCGATTGTGCGTTCCAAGAGTTTCCTCTCTTTCACCGTATATCTTCCGCCGGCATTCCGCCCTTTTTGCAACGCCTCATACAAGGTGCGGTTTCCAAGGTCGGTCTGCAAATACCGCATCTTGTCTTCCGCCACCGCAAGAATATGGGGAACGGGGAGTTTGCGGAGCGTGAAATGCCGCGTGAGATTTATGAACGCATTGTTCTCGTCCGCCGACTGCCCCACAACGCCTATCACGCTTCCGCCCGGACATTTTTCGCCGCAAAGGCGGTAATAAACGCGGTTGCTTCCCGATGCCGCAAGGCGTTCGGCTGTTTTCGGCTTTTCGCCGTATGTGGCTATATAAAGTTCTTTTAGTTTTTCCATAAGAATAAATCTGAAAATATTAGCTTAGCCTCGTCTCCTGCGTTTTTCCCATATAGACAGAATTTTGTTGCGGATTGCCACAAAGCCAAGAGCAGAAACCACAGTGTAAAGCACTGCACCCATTGCAACTGCCTGCATTATCAGTCCGCCGCCAACTTGGGGATAAGCCACAGAGAGAAGCCCTATATAATAATGTCTCACAAAATAAACACCCACAAGCGCACTCAGCAGAACAATGGCATTCACCGCCGTCAAAAAGCCCAAATATGGTTTTGCCGCCCTTGACGGCGAATAGCCTATGAGCAGGAGATTTTCTATTTTGTCGGAGTTTTTCTCCACAAGCAAATAGACGCTAAGCATGAGAATGTAAAACGAAAGTACGCTTATAAGCAGCCCAACCGAGAAAACTATACCCGTAACCACACGCAGGAAATACGCCATTTTTCCCGCGTCAAGCTGGTCATCAGCTATATCGTAGCCCTTAGCGTCCATAAACTTGGATATTTCCGGATCGGCAGGATTGTCCGTTTCCACAATAAGGCGCGAAGGCAAATCGTCCCCGTCTTTTGCAAATCTTTCATTGCTCCAATTCATAAAAGACAACGGAACAAGTATTGAATTTATGCGCCCGCTAAAGCCCACGACCTTGCCTTTGAACGTTTCGTGTTTCCCGCCGGAGTTGACAACAATCCTTACGTCAACCATTCCCGCAAGCCCCTCTGATATTTTTGGAAGCCCCCTGCTTTGCGCAAAACCGAAATTGTAAAGCGTGAGATAAGAGCGCGGCATTATTATAGGCACGCTTTCATCGCCAGGGGAATATTTCCACGCATCTTTGGGAACTTCAACAAATTCGTCAGGCAGCGCATCAAAAAACAAATCGGTGGTAACAGCGTTGCCGCCGCCTACGCTCATTGCCGCCATAACACGGTATTGGGAAGAATGAAACGCCCCCACCTTTCTGGCAAACGGCTGCGCGGAGAGTTCTTTTACTTCCGCGTCCGCAAACGTATTTGTGTTCCCCGAAAGTGTTCCCGCCGCGCCTATGTGTTTCGACACTACGAGAAACTGTTTCCTGAGAATGCCGTCTTCGCTGCCGAAAATCGGAGATACGTCAAAATAAAACTGGACAGCAAGCAGCACAACCGCCATGCCGAAAAGATTTGCCGCAAAATAGCCGATGAACTGCGGAAAGCTTATATGCCGCTTCAGGAGTTTGTTAACCAAATTCATAGCGCATAAGTTTTATCGTAGTCCATATCCATGTGCCTGCCTATGCTTGTAACGATAACTCCGGCATTGTTTCTTTCGGCCTCCTCGTTTATGAGTTCCGCCATTATAGCAGAGTTCCTGTCGTCAAGATGGCTCGTCGGCTCGTCAAGAAGAAGAAAGTCAAAACCGCCGGCAAGCGCACGCATCAATGCCACGCGCTGTTGCTGTCCGAAACTCATTTGCCCGAGCAGCGAGTCCATGCGCCCGCCAAGGCCGAGGCGTTCAAACCATTCGCCTATCTTGCTTTTTGTACGTGCGTTCGACAGCACATTGCGTATCTCCACGTTTTCATACGCCGTAAGTTCCGGGAACATACGCAGCTCCTGAAACATAAGGCTTATTCCGTTTTTGCGCAGGGAAACCCACTCTTTCATTGACAAATCGCTTGAGCTGCGTCCGTCAAAAAGTATCTCTCCGGAAAAGTCATTCCTCATTCCGACAAGGTAGCTGCAAAACGAGGATTTCCCCGTTCCCGACGCGCATTCTATAAGATAGCGTTTGCCACGGGAAAAACCTACGCTTTCCCTGCACCAAACATCACTGCCCGGCATATCACCACGCCGTTTGAATATGTCCGGACAAACGTTATGAAACTCTATCTCGTCCATTTTAAGTTTGTTTTCAGAAATCCTTCTACAAAACCGTCTGCAAAAATATGAAAATCTAAGCACACCGCCTTGAACAGGAACAAAAAGATAATCCCCGCGCAGGTTGGTTATTGCACGCGAAAAGAATGATTTTGCATTCTTTTCCCCTCAAAACAAATTATAATCACTAATTTTGTTGCCGTTTAATTGAAATTTCAAACAACCGCAAATATATGACAGCTACAAAAAAGTTTATGTTGCCCGAAGCCGAAATACCGACACAGTGGTATAACATTCAGGCCGACATGAAGAACAAACCGATGCCTTTCCTCAATCCAAAGACGCACGAGGCGTTGTCCCCGGAGGATTTATACCCTATTTTCACAAAGGCTTGCTCACAGCAGGAACTTGACCAGAAGAACGCATGGATTGACATTCCCGACGAGGTGAGAGACCTGTACAAAAACTACAGGTGCACCCCGCTCGTAAGGGCCTATGCCCTTGAAAAGGCTCTCGACACCCCTGCCCACATATATTTCAAGAACGAAAGCGTAAGCCCCGTAGGCTCGCACAAGCTCAATTCCGCCCTCGCCCAGGCATGGTATTGCAAGAACGAAGGCATAACAAACGTTACCACGGAAACCGGCGCGGGACAGTGGGGAACGGCGCTTTCATACGCCTGCCGCCAATTCGGGCTTGAACTTGCCGTTTACATGGTGAAAATAAGCTTTGAGCAAAAGCCCTACCGCCGCAGCATGATGCAGACTTTCGGCGCGCAAGTTACGGCAAGCCCCTCCATGAGCACAAGGGCGGGAAAGGACATCCTCACAGTTGACCCCAACTGCAACGGCTCACTCGGCACAGCCATTTCAGAGGCAATAGAGCTTGCCATAAACACGCCAAACTGCAAGTATTGCCTCGGCTCGGTGCTCAACCACGTTTCCCTCCACCAGACAGTCATCGGCCTTGAAGCCGAAAAGCAAATGGAAATGGCGGGGGAATACCCCGACAAGGTTATCGCCTGCTTCGGCGGCGGTTCAAACTTCAGCGGAATAGCATTCCCCTTCATGCGCCACAACATTCTCGAAGGCAAGAACACGGAGTTCATAGCAGCAGAGCCGGAAGCCTGCCCCAAGCTAACACGCGGCAAATTCGAGTACGACTTCGGAGACGAAAGCGGATACACACCGCTGCTTCCCATGTACACCATCGGACACAACTTCCAGCCGGCAAACATCCACGCCGGAGGCTTGCGCTACCACGGAGCGGGCGTGATTATATCGCAGCTCCTGAAAGACGGCTACCTCCACGGCGTTGACCTAAAGCAAACCGACTCTTTCAAAGCCGGGCTTATGTTTGCCCGCACCGAAGGCATCATACCTGCGCCCGAATCGTGCCACGCCATAGCCGCCACAATACAGGAAGCCGAAAAATGCAAGATTGAAGGCAAGAAAAAAGTCCTGCTTTTCAACCTCTCCGGACACGGGCTTATCGACATGGCGGCATACGACCGCTACATAGCAGGGGACATACAAAACTATTCCCCTTCGGAAGCCGAACTTGAAAACAACCTTGAAGAGGTTGAACCGCTGAACAAAGGGTTATAAGAAGCGACTCATATAAAAAACGGTGTGGTCATCATTGTTTTGACCACACCGTTTTTGTTGCATAATGTACAAAGCACACGGTTTTCAAAACCGCCTGATTAGCAATCCGTTACACTTATATCAAATTTCTTGATAAGCATTTGTTATCCAAATGGTTACATATGGTCAAAACTATGTCCGATGTAGTTTAAATTATGTCTGATGTAATTTTTCCTGCATAGGACATAGTTTTTCTTTTTTCAGACATAATTATTACGACACATTTTCCTTTAATAAAATTCAGGCAAACATGGATTTCTTTGGCGCATTTGTGCTTAACAAAGTTAAATAGCTGCTTGAAATCACACATTTCCAGCTAAATCATGTTGCCATATATAATTATAATGTTATATTTGCAATGTCTTCACCTTACCGAAAGCCCCGATGGGCAGAGGCAGGGGGCAGACACATACATAATAAAAAGGCGTATCTGACGCTTTGGTTTTGACGATTCGTGAACTTCGCAAACTCATATGTCAGTCAAGAACAAAGCAACAAGGAGCGTCCTATGGGTGTATTATATACAATCCCCACAGGCTATGTTTGTTCGCATTCATTGCCAAAAAGATTGTTTATATATTTACACATACGTGGGGCTTTCGGCGTTGTATCTGCGTTGTACATAGCAAGACCATAATTCTTATTTGTTACCTACTTGATTATCAGTAGGTACACGAAAATACAGACGTGAGCATCATTTTATTGGGTAACAAGAAAGAACCAACAAAATGAAAAACAAATCTTGTGCAACAAATTTTGCTACCCAACAACCATTTT
>CAKRMO010000089.1 GCA_934364765.1 uncultured Bacteroidaceae bacterium
GGTCTGCTGAAAAATCCATCTGGAGAACTTTTGGGCGTGAAGGTAACAAAATTGTCCTGCACGCCGTATTGCATTCCCGCCGGTGTGCCTGTGATATTCCATGCCGATTCCTCGGCGGGCAGAACGGTGAGCGTGGCGTTTTACACCAAACCAAACACCGCCGCATCATATCTTGGCGGAAAGAGCAACGGACTGTGCGGAGTTGCCGACACCACGGCGGTGGGGCAGGGCGGGATGCTTGTGTTCCGCAATGGCGTTTTGGCTGCGGCGGATGCGCCTTTTTCGGTTTTGCCAAGGGATTGCTACATTAATGTGAAGGATGTGGCGGAGCTTGCAACAGGCGCGGACGGCATGATACCGCTTGACGGCGGCGGAACGCCCGACGGCATAGCCACGGTGTCCCTTTCGCGCAAAAAGGAATACGTTGACGTTTACACGCCGGGCGGAGTACGTGTGCGCAGGCACGCCAAACGTTCAAAGGCACTCTCCACGCTCCGCAAGGGGGTGTATATCATAGACGGCAAAAAGCGCGTTGTGAAATAAATGGTGCGCACAGAGCGTGTGCCATATATCACAAAAGTGCGCAGCATTCAATTAATAAATGATTTGCGCCCCCACATATATACCGTATGCAATCAAAAACAACATACACCGTTTATATAATACTCACAAAACGCAAATCGATTGCTTTTTCAAAACACTCCGAAAACTACATAGGATGTAGGAAAAACCATGTCCTATGCAGGAAAAATTATGTCTGATATAATTTAAACTACATCAGACCTTTTTTGCGCGATTGCAAACGCCTGAAAAACAAATCTTTATACCGAACAGTCTTTTTGCGTTTATTATTCTGTAAACCAGCGTCTTACGTAATTCGGGGAGGCTGCGGCTTCTTCGGCAAAAGTTGGCGGCGCGGTTATGTCGTTGAAGGCGCGGGGCGACTCCGCATTTTAAGATTTCTTGTCCAAGGCAGGGCGTTGTGTGCCTTTGCAACCCGGTTTTGTGTGATTTCTCGCTTTTTATTCTTATATTTGCTACAAAGAATCATTAAAAGCAACAAAAACAATTTATGAAGCGCATCTTATTTCTTATTGCCGTGCTTGTATGCTTCGCCTTTCCCGGCGCGGAGGCGGCAAGCATAATCACAACGCCCAAGGCTCCCGAAGTGAGCCAGTGGATTTGTTTCAGGAAAACCCTCGACATAAACGGGGACGTGAGCAACAACGCCCTGCGCATTGCCGCCGACAGCAAATACTGGCTGTATGTGAACGGAAAGCTCGAGGTTTACGAAGGCCAGCTCAAGCGCGGCCCGAACCCCAAGGACACGTATATTGACTACGTGAAGCTGAAGAACCTCAAAAAGGGCAGCAACACGATTGCCGTGCTCGTGTGGTATTTCGGCAAGCACGGTTTCAGCCACCGCAACTCCAATGTAGGCGGACTTTATTTCGACCTTGCCGTGGGCAGGAAGCATTACGGCAGCGACAACACATGGCTCACGTCCATTCACCCCGCCTTCTACAAGCCCGCAGGGCAGGAGCCGAATTTCCGCCTTTCGGAGTCGAACATCGGCTTTGACGCGCGCAAGGACATTCCGCAGTGGTATGCCGTGGGCTATGACGACTCTTCGTGGCAGCAGTCAAAGGAAGTTTCACCCGAGGATGCCGATTGGAACAAGTTCATCAGGCGCGAAATACCGCAGTGGAAGGACTACGGCGTGAAGCCCTATCCCACGCAACGCCGCGAGGGGGACAAGATAATCTGCACCCTGCCATACAACTGCCAGTTCACCCCGGTTTTGAAAGTAAGGGCGGCGGCGGGCAAAAAGATAGACATCCGCACTGACGACTACGCCACCCCCGCCCCCAACGGCGAGGTTAACGTGTTTGCGGAATACATAACCAAGGACGGCGAGCAGGAATACGAGAACCCGGGCTGGATGAACGGACACGAGGTGATATACACCATTCCCGCCGGGGTTGAGGTTGTTTCGCTGGCTTACCACGAAACCGGCTACGATTGCTCATTCGCAGGAAGTTTTGAGTGTGACAACAGCGATCTGAACTCGCTTTGGAAAAAATCGCAGCGCACACTCTACATCACCATGCGTGACAACTATATGGACTGCCCCGACCGCGAGAGGGCGCAATGGATTGGCGATGTGTCGAACGAGATGGTGGAGGTGTTCTATTCCCTGTCGCCGAGCGCAAACCTGCTAACCCGCAAATGCGCCCGCGAGTTTGCCGACTGGCAACGCCCCGACTCCGTGATGTACGCCCCGGTGCCCGAGGGAAACTGGAAGAAGGAGCTTCCGCAGCAGACCCTCGCCTTTATGGGGCTTGGAAACTGGAATTACTACATGGGTTCCGGCGACGAGGCAACCATAAAGTATGTGTTCCCCGCCGCAAAACGCTATATGCACAAATGGAAGATAGAGGACGACGGTCTTGTGGAGTACCGCCCGGGTGCTTGGGACTGGGGAGACTGGGGCGACAACGCCGATATGCAGGCTCTTTGCCAGGCATGGTATTCCACCACGCTGAAAAACTACGCAAAACAGGCCGAACTGATTGGCGAAACGGCGGAAGCCAAATGGGCGTTGGCCGCAGCCAAGAAGCTTGACGAAGCGTTCCGCTCCAAGTTCTGGACGGGCGACGCCTATCGCCACACCACGTACACAGGGTTGACGGACGACCGCACGCAGGCTGTGGCGGTGGTTTCAGGCATAGCAACAAAGGAACAATACCCCAAACTGCTCGAAATCTTCAAGAACACCGAGTTTGCAAGCCCCTACATGGAACGCTATGTATTGCAGGCCATGTGTGAAATGGGCTGCATACAGGACGCAGTGGACCGTATGCTTAAGAAATACAAGCCGATGATCGACAGCCCGCTTTCAACATTGTGGGAGCTGTTCGATCTCCACGGGGGAAGCTACAACCACGCATGGAGCGGCGGCCCGCTAATCATCATGTCGCAGTATGTGGCGGGCATATCGCCTGTGAAGCCGGCGTTCAGCGAATTTGAGGTGAAACCGGAGCTTGGAGACTTGAAATATGTCAAGACCGTTGTGCCCACGGTGCATGGAAGCATAAAATTGAACGTGAACAAGGAGAACGGCTACAAGGTTGACATCACAGTCCCCAAAGGCACGAAGGCCCGTCTGCTGCTGCCTAAGGACTATTCAAGCTACAGCGTTGACGGGCGGAAGAAAAAGCTTTCAACCAACGCCGACGGCTCAAAATACGTGCTGAAACTTTCGGCGGGCAGGCACACAGTGCAGTCTGCAAGCCTGTAAACAAGCAGCGGGATAATTCCCGGAAAACAAGCCTCCCGGCTGGATAACTGCAAATGCGGTTTCCGCCGGGAGGCTCTGTTTGTAAGAAGCGCGATGCCGGAGCTGCGTACAATTCCACCCTTTCTCCGCAACTGCCAAGCCCTTTGGGGCAAGTCTTTGTAATGTTTCCTGTGGAATTTGTGTTTGCCCCACCATACCTTATGTCTTGAAAAAAAGCCTTTGGCTGGACGGAAGGATATGGGAGGGCAGAACGGAAAATCCGCAACGCCTGTCAGCATTGCGGATTTCGGAGCAAGGGGAAGGTTTGTTCCCGCTTGCCTGTTTGCCGGGCTTTAAGCCTTACCTTATGTTCACTTCCTTGAACTGCACCTGCATCCACGGCAGAAGCTGGGAAGCCTTTGTTATTATCAGCTGCCCTTTCTGCTCGGAGAGGAAATGGTAGAAATAGCGCGCCTTGCCCTGCATGAGCGGGTCGGTGGTCATGTAGTAAACCGCACGTACGTAAGGGTAGTTGCCGAGGGCTATGTAGGCCTGGAAAGGCTTGTAGCTGTTGTCAACTTCGGGCACGGAGGAGTTGCTGACGCTCATCACGCGGATTTTGGGCAGGAACGACAGGTTTGTGGTGTCGTTCTCGTTGCGCAGCCAGTCAACCCCTATTATGCCTATTGCCTTGGGGTTGGAGGTGATGTAGTCGATGACCGCCTCGTTTGACTTTTGGGCGTAAACGTTGCCTTTGAGAGCCTTGCCGCCGCAGATTGAGTCCTCCACATAGCGCACGGTTGACGACTGGGTGTTGTCGAACACAAGCTGTATCTCGCCGCTTTGTGTGGCGTATTTAATCTGCTCCCAGCGGGTGAGCTGGCCCGTTACGATGCGGTAAACATCGTTTGTGGATATAAGCGTGTCGGGATTGGAGCGGTTGACTATAAGCGCGATTCCGTCGGTGGCTATGCGCTCGGTCATCACGTTGAGACTGCGGCTTTGGAGCAACGCCTTTTCCTTGTCGGAGAGCTGGCGCGTGGCGAGGCATGAGCGCACGCTGTCGTCAAGGAGCATCTGCAGTGCCTCTGCCTCACTGCAATAGTAGTGCTTGAACGTGGCTTCGGGATATTGAAGGTTGAACTGGTGCATCTCCTCTTCCATCACCGGCTTGAAGGTTTCGTCAATCGCCACCGTTATGAGGTCGGGGTCGCCTTGCGGCTTCTTTTCCCCGCCGCAGGATGCAAGCGACAAAAGGGCAAGCAGCGAAGCCGCCGCAAAAATCGTTCTTTTCATAATAGCTTATTTCTAATGTTCGTTTTGGTATGGAAACCGCAAGCGTGCTTGTGCAGCGCAAGCGGCGTGTTTTGAAAAATAAAAGCCAACTCGCAAACGAGCCGGCTTTTATTCTGATAGTATTCTGTGCCGGAACTTCAAATCCGGATGCCTTGGGGCATGGGCGGATTTATCATGTCCTTACACAAGTTGTCGCCTTAGTCAATCTGGAAGCGCACGGGGCAGGTATACCATACGGCAACCGCACGTCCTTGCTGCTTACCGGGGATGAACTTAGGCAAGCTCTGAATCACACGCTTTGCCTCGCGGTCGCAATAGGGGTCAAGGCTCTTGAGAACCTGTACCTCACCCACATGACCGTCGGGATTTACAACGAAACGCAGCATTACCAAGCCCTGTATGCCTTGCTCGAGAGCAACGGAGGGGTATTTGATGTGCGAGCCGATGTATCTCAGAAGCGCTTCCTCGCCTCCGGGGAACGAAGGCATCTGCTCAACCACGGTGTAAACCTTTGTCTCCTCCTTTTGTGAAGTTATCACTTCCTTGAGGTCGGCAACGTCCTTACCGTGCTCTTCATCGTTACCCTTGACATCGGCGATGGAGATTGCGAGCTGCGACTTTCCGAGAGCCTCCTGAGTCTTCATCTCGTCCGCCTCGTTAACCTGGTTGTCCTCCTTGATTACAGGGGCGGTGAACTTGATTGAACTCTTGATGCGCTGCACTTCCTGCTGCGGCTCCTTGGGCTGCACCTTCTTGATGTGCTGATCCTTTACCTCAGCCTCCTTTAACTTTGAGAAATTGGTTACTTCCGTAATCTTGTCATCCTGTTTCTTGGGAATGACAAACTTGAGGAAGAGGGGAACCAAAAGTCCTAAGATAATGAGTGCAACGACCACTATCAAGGCTATCTGGTTTCGCTTTCCCAACTCTGCGCGCAACTGATAAGCGCCGTAAGCCTGGTTGCGTC